>NZ_JBEOXI010000032.1:0-46345 GCF_040296465.1 Streptomyces sp. NPDC002130 | reverse complement strand
CGCGGGCGGGGGGGCGTCGGGGGGGCGGGGTGGGCGGGGCCACCCGCGGCCGGGAGTTGCCGGGGCGCCGGGGGCGCGCCCTGCCCCGCGACCATGGTGGGCAGATGGTTGACCGGGGTGCCCTCGCCCGGCAGGCCCGGCGGGGGCGGGCCGGGGGTCGCCGCGGGCGCCGTCGCGGGGGCCGGGGGCAGCGCCGGGCGCGGTGACGACTCGTCGGCGGCGGGGGCGTGTTCGGGGGTGGGGCCGGGGCCAGGGTTCTCGTCAGGGCCGGAACCCTGTCGACCCGCGGGCGGCTCGGGAGCACCGGCTTCCTCGGCGGAACCGGCCCCCTCGGGGTCCTCCGCGTCCAGCAACCGCACCGCGTGCCGCCCCAGTTGGGCCACCAGTGCGCTCGGCAGCCACGGGTCGAGGGCGCGGCCGTCCGCGACGGTGTCGTCCACACCCGTGCGCTGCAGGACGCGGTCCAGGGAGGGCCGGGCGGCGGGGTCCTTGCGCAGGCAGTCCCGGACGAGGTCGGCGATGCCCTCGGGGACGCCCTCCAGGTCCGGCTCCTCCTGGGCGATGCGGAACATCAGGGCGTGCACGCCGCTGTTGGCGGTGCCGAACGGCAGGGCGCCGGTGGCGGCGTAGGCGAGGACCGAGCCGAGGCAGAAGACGTCGCACGCGGGGGTGATGCGGTCGCCCCGCACCTGCTCGGGCGCCATGAAGCCGGGCGACCCGACGAGCGCGCCGGTGCGCGTGAGCCCGCCGTCCGTCACGGTCTCCAGGGCGCGGGCGATGCCGAAGTCGATGACGCGCGGGCCGTCGATGGTGACCAGCACGTTGGACGGCTTGAGGTCGCGGTGGACGATGCCGGCCGCGTGGATGTCCTTGAGCGCGTGCGCGAGCCCGGCCGCGAGGATGCGGACCGTCCGCTCGGGCAGGGCACCGTGGTCCTGTCCGACGACCTGCTGGAGACTGGGCCCGGCGACATACCCGGTGGCGACCCACGGCACGGCCGCCTCGGTGTCGGCGTCCAGCACCGGCGCCGTCCAGTACCCGCCGACCCTGCGCGCGGCCCGCACCTCCTGCCGGAACCGCTCCCGGAACTCCTCCTGCGCGGCGAGTTCCTCACGGACCAGCTTCACGGCGACCGTACGGCCCCGCTCGGAGCGGGCCAGGTACACATGCCCCATGCCCCCCGCACCGAGCCGCGCCAGCAACCGGTACGAACCGATCTGCTGCGGATCCCCGGGCCCCAGCTTCTCCATCGCTCAGCCGCCTTCCCCCCACACGCGAGCAACAGACCGAGAATAGTGCCGGGCCGGGGGCGGGTGGCCTGGGCGATGTCTACGGTTCCGTAACAGGCGGAGGCGCCGTGCCGGGCGTCCCGACCTGGTCGAGCACCGTCGACAGCCGTTCGAGGATCCGTACCGCCTCCGCCAGTTCCGCCTGGCCGAACGCCTCGGCCAGCCGGTCGGCGAACTCCGCGTGCCCGGGGTCGATCCGGGCGATCGCCGCACGCCCCGCCGCCGTGGGCGTGAGGAACTTGGCGCGGCGGTGCGCCGGGTTCGGCCGGTACTCGGCGAGTCCCTTGTCGACGAGCAGGTCGGCGATGCGCTGGACGCTCTGCCGTGTGATGCCCATGGCGCGGGCGATGCCGGAGACGGGCAGCGGCTCCCCGAGGACCGCGCCGAGCACCTGCCACCAGGCGGCGGTGAGCCCGGCGGGCCGGGCCAGCTCCTCCGCGACGGCGAGGAACTGGCCGTTGAGCCGGAACACCCCGAGGGCGCTGCGGCTGAGCAGGTCCTGACGCTCCCGGCTCACAGCGCGCCGGCCTTCTCCAGCACCCCGTACGCCGCCGCGTCGGAGTCGTGGAACAGCCGGTACCAGGCGTCCAGCACCTCTCCGTCGTAGACCCCGAGCAGCCGGAGGATCTCCCGGGCGAAGGCGACGGGTTCGGTCGGGCCCGCGGTGACCAGGGTTCCGTCGGTGACGGCGTCGGTGTCGATGTAACGCCCGCCGCCCGCGTAGCCGGTCGCGGCCAGGTAGAAGGAGACCGCGCTGGTGTGGTCGCGGTCGTCGAGCAGGCCCTCGCGGGCGAGTCCGGCGGTGGCGCCGCAGATCGCGGCGACCGGGACGCCCGCGTCGAGGAAGGCCCGGGCGGTGCGGGCGAAGGGGGCGAGGCCGTCCGAGGTGTCCCAGAGGTCGGCGCCCGGGAGGATCAGCAGCGCGCTGTCCTCGGGGCGCAGGTCCTCCAGCGCCAGGTCGGGCCGGATGCGCAGTCCGCCGGTACTCCGCACCGGGGCGGTGGACGGGCCGACGGTGCGGATCTCGTGGCCGGCGCGGGCGAGATGGGCCGTGGCGTGGCCGGTCTCCCAGTCGGCGAGGGTGTCGTAGACGGCGAGATGGACGGGCTTGCGGCTCATGGCTCCTCCTCGGCTTCCTTGTATGACAACATACTGTCGAATAGACAGCATGTTGTCAATAGGTCCGTCGTGCGACACCTTCCCGTCGACAACCTGTCGCGGAAACCCCCGGACCTCACACACGACGCCGATTTCCCGCCACCGCCCCCCATGCCTACGCTCGCCCGCATGACCCCTCAGCCGAACCCCGAAGCCGGCGCCGCCGTCAAGGCCGCCGACCGTGACCACGTGTTCCACTCCTGGTCCGCTCAGGAGCTCATCGACCCGCTCGCCGTCGCCGGTGCCGAGGGGTCGTACTTCTGGGACTACGACGGCCGCCGCTACCTCGACTTCTCCAGCGGGCTCGTCTACACGAACATCGGCTACCAGCACCCGAAGGTCGTCGCCGCGATCCAGGAGCAGGCGGCGAAGATGACGACCTTCGCGCCCGCCTTCGCGATCGAGGCGCGCTCGGAGGCGGCCCGGCTGATCGCCGAGCGGACCCCGGGCGACCTGGACAAGATCTTCTTCACCAACGGCGGCGCCGACGCCGTCGAGCACGCCATCCGGATGGCCCGTCTGCACACGGGCCGCCCGAAGGTGCTCTCGGCGTACCGCTCCTACCACGGCGGCACCCAGCAGGCCGTGAACATCACCGGCGACCCGCGCCGCTGGGCCTCCGACAGCGGCACGGCCGGGGTCGTGCACTTCTGGGCGCCCTACCTCTACCGCTCGCGCTTCTACGCCGAGACCGAGGAGCAGGAGTGCGCCCGGGCGCTGGAGCACCTGGAGACGACGATTCGCTTCGAGGGGCCCTCGACCGTCGCGGCGATCATCCTGGAGACCATCCCGGGCACGGCCGGGATCATGGTCCCGCCGCCCGGCTACCTCGCCGGGGTGCGGGAGATCTGCGACAAGCACGGGATCGTCTTCGTCCTGGACGAGGTCATGGCCGGCTTCGGACGGACCGGCGAGTGGTTCGCGGCGGACCTGTTCGACGTCACGCCCGACCTGCTGACCTTCGCCAAGGGCGTGAACAGCGGTTACGTGCCGCTGGGCGGTGTCGCGATCTCCGGCGCGATAGCGGAGGCGTTCGGGAAGCGGCCCTACCCCGGTGGTCTGACGTACTCCGGACACCCGCTGGCGTGCGCGGCGGCGGTGGCGACGATCAACGTCATGGCGGAGGAGGGCGTCGTCGAGAACGCTGCCCGGCTGGGCGCCGACGTCGTCGGGCCGGAACTGCGGGCGCTCGCCGAGCGGCACCCGAGCGTCGGCGAGGTGCGCGGCACCGGCATGTTCTGGGCGCTGGAGCTGGTGCGCGACCGCGAGACGCGGGACCCGCTGGTGCCGTACAACGCGGCCGGTGAGGCGAACGCCCCCATGGCCGCCTTCGCCGCCGCCGCGAAGAAGGGCGGGCTGTGGCCCTTCGTGAACATGAACCGGACGCACGTCGTGCCGCCCTGCAACATCAGCGAGGCCGAGCTCAAGGAAGGCCTGGCGGCGCTGGACGCGGCGCTCTCGGTGGCGGACGAGCACACACGGTAGACACCGAGCACGCGCGGTAAACACCTGTAAACCCGTCAGTAACCGACATCCTCGGGCCTCATTCGAACGCGTAAGGTGGCGTGCTCGTAGACCTACACATACGCGCACGCCACCCGAACGCGACGAGGGAGACGCCCTGACCATGCCCGCCAGCTCCGGCAACGGCGCCGTGACGCGCAGCACCCTGCGACAGCAGATCGCCGACGCGCTTCGTGACGAGGTGCTGGCCGGGCGGCTCCAGCCGGGGCAGGAGTTCACGGTCAAGGAGATCGCCGAGCAGTACGGGGTCTCCGCGACGCCGGTGCGCGAGGCGCTCGTCGACCTCTCCGCGCAGGGGCTCCTCGACGCCGACCAGCACCGCGGCTTCCGGGTCCACGAGTACTCGGTCGACGACTTCCGCGGCATGATCGAGGCGCGCGGGCTGGTCATCGAGGGCATGTTCCTCGCGCTGACCGAGGGGCGTCCGGGCGCGGTGCGGCCCGACGATCCCGGGGCCGCCGCCCTGGTCGCCGGGGTCCGCAGGCGCGGCGAGGAGGCGCAACGGGCCGCCGCGGCCGGTGATCTCAGCGTCCTCATCGGTTACGACCTGCGCTTCTGGCGCGAGCTCGGCGCCTGCTTCGGCAACCCCTACCTCGCCGACTTCCTGAACCGGCTGCGCGTGCAGACCTGGGTCTGCGCGGTGCCGCACCTGCGCCGGCTCACCGATCTGCGCGGCGAGCTGTGGGCCGGTCACACCCAGCTGGTCGACGCCCTGATCGACCGCGACAACGACGCCGCCCGGGCGATCATCGCCGCGTACAACACGCACTCGCTCACCCTGATCGAGCGGCTCGCCACCGGATGACCCGCGTCGCCGCTGTCCGGATGGGTATGGGACATGCACGGCGGGAGCCGTGACCACGGCGCACCGCTACCCTTCTTGACCACCGCGCTACCCGACGACCGCGCTGAGCGAGGAGCCTTCTTTGGCCTGTGACCTGTGGCTGGTACCGCTCGTCGACGTGTTGTGCCACACGCCGGACAACCCCTTCGCCGAGGAACTCGCGCAATACAACAAGGTGCTCGCCGAGGCCGGTCTGCCACCGGTGCCGGTGTACCAGTACATGCCGGGCCTGACCGGTGACGTCGCCCCGGTCGCGGGCTTCGACTACGACGCGCTGCACTTCCTGCGCCGCGCCTATCTGCTCCAGGTGTGCGGCCTGCCGGTGACGCCCGTGGACGAGCTGGGCGGCGACTACGAGCAGTTGCTGGAGATGTTCGAGTCGACGGCCCAGCAGTCGCACCTGGTCTGGCACTACGACCACGCGGGCGCCTACGTCCCCGTCGACTTCCCCGGGCCGCTCGCCGACGACGATCTCCTCGCCGGCGGCGGCCCGCTGGGCTCCTCGCACGCCCTGCTGCGGGAGCTGGAGGTGGTCGCCCCGGCCATCGGGATCGACCCGGCCAACCCGCCGGCGGCCCCCCAGCCGCCGCTCGCCCCGACGGAACTGGAGGAACCCGCCGTTCCCGCCCCGTACGATCCGAGCCCGTTCGCCCGCGAGCGGCACGTCTGGCTCGGACTGCACGCGGCCGTGACCCGCAGTCTGGCCCAGGGGTCGATGATCGTCTTCAGCTGAGGCTCACCGTCCCAGCTGCGAGAGGCCCTTCTGCACGTCCTCCATGTTCATCACGGGCGTGTAGGAGATCTCCGCGCCCAGCTGGAGGAAGTAGGGCTCGCTGATGACCGGCATCTGCCAGCTGTCCTGCATGTCGAAGACCACGTAGGCGGTGCGCTTGCCGTGGTCGGAGGTGAAATAGGCCGCTTCGGGCTTGATCTGCTCCATCGACTCCTGGATCAGCTTCCCCAGGGTGCCGTTCCGGATGGCCTCGTTGGCCTTCTCCGTGTCCATGGACGCTTTGAGCAGTACGCGCATCGCACTCACCTTCTCCTGGCCGACGCGCATGGGGGTGTGGCTTCAGCGTATGCCCGTTCACGGGAAGTCTCCCGGCGGCAGAAAGCGGGCCGCCCCCCGTGTGCACGAGGGGCGGCCGGCGGACGTCGGGGCGGGTCAGAGGAACGAGTTGATCTCGATCGTCTCGTCCCGGCCCGGACCCACGCCGATCGCGGAGATCGGGGCGCCGGACATCTCCTCCAGCGCCTTCACGTACGCCTGGGCGTTCTTCG
This sequence comes from Streptomyces sp. NPDC002130, assembly GCF_040296465.1. Lineage (NCBI taxonomy): Bacteria > Bacillati > Actinomycetota > Actinomycetes > Kitasatosporales > Streptomycetaceae > Streptomyces > Streptomyces sp. NPDC002130. The sequence goes on along the minus strand of NZ_JBEOXI010000032.1, from coordinate 40,249 downwards.
GCAGGTCGGAGAAGGACTTGGCCTTGGAGATGTCCTCGCTCCAGCCCGGCAGCATCTCGTAGACCGGCTTCGCGTGGTGGAAGTCGGTCTGCGAGTACGGCAGCTCCTCGACGCGCTTGCCGTCGATCTCGTAGGCCACGCAGACCGGGATCTGCTCCCAGCCGGTGAGGACGTCGAGCTTGGTGAGGAAGAAGTCGGTCAGGCCGTTCACGCGGGTCGCGTAGCGGGCGATGACCGCGTCGAACCAGCCGCAGCGGCGGTCACGGCCGGTGGTGACACCGCGCTCGCCGCCGATCCGGCGCAGCGCCTCGCCGTCCTCGTCGAACAGCTCCGTCGGGAACGGGCCGGCGCCGACGCGGGTCGTGTACGCCTTGAGGATGCCGATGACCCGGCTGATCTTCGTCGGGCCCACGCCGGCGCCGGTGCAGGCGCCGCCCGCGGTCGGGTTCGACGAGGTGACGAAGGGGTACGTGCCGTGGTCGATGTCGAGCAGCGTGCCCTGGCCGCCCTCGAACAGGACGACCTTGTCGTCCTCCAGCGCCTGGTTGAGCACCAGGACAGTGTCGGAGACGTACGGCGCGAGCTTGTCGGCGTAGGCCAGCAGCTCCTCGACCACTTGGTCCACGGCGATCGCGCGCCGGTTGTAGAGCTTGGTGAGGATCTGGTTCTTGACGTCGAGGGCCGCCTCGACCTTCTGCGTGAGGATCGACTCGTCGTACAGGTCCTGCACGCGGATGCCGACGCGGTTGATCTTGTCGGCGTAGGTCGGGCCGATGCCGCGGCCGGTGGTGCCGATCTTCCGCTTGCCGAGGAAGCGCTCGGTCACCTTGTCCACCGTCACGTTGTACGGGGTGATGATGTGCGCGTTTCCGCTGAGGAGGAGCTTGGACGTGTCGACGCCACGCTCGTTCAGACCGCTCAGCTCGGAGAGCAGGACCGACGGGTCGACGACGACACCGTTGCCGATGACCGGCGTGCAGCCGGGAGACAGGATTCCGGAAGGGAGGAGGTGCAGTGCGTACTTCTGGTCACCGACGACCACCGTGTGGCCGGCGTTGTTGCCGCCCTGGTAGCGCACTACATAGTCCACGGAGCCACCGAGAAGGTCGGTGGCCTTTCCCTTGCCTTCGTCACCCCACTGAGCACCGAGCAGCACAAGTGCGGGCACGCGCGTACACCCCTTCCGGGCGGGGCATGTCCATGGTCGAGGGCGAACGCGGATAATCGCAGCCGCGTGCACCGCGACCGCCGTTGGCCGCCAACCGTCGGACCGGATGCCCCGGAATAGACGAAGCCCCTGGCGCAATAGCGCAAGGGGCTCTTGCACAAAGATGCTACCCGAGGAAGCGAGGCATGGCCGAGGTGGCGACTTCCGCGACGTCCGAGCAGCTGCTGGTGGTGGTCGACCCGGTCGCCCGTAGGTCGGACGGCGAGTCCGTACGGATCGCGAAAGACGTGCTCGGCGCGGGTGCGGGCATGAAGCTGTGCCTGCCGGACGGGCCGGAGGAGTTCGCCCGGGCGCTGGCCCGGCGGGGCTCGCGGCGGCCGGTGGTGGTGGGCGACGACCGGACGCTGATCCGGGCGGTGGCGCTGCTGCACCGTCACCGGGAGCTGGCCGGATGCCCGCTGTCGGTGGTGCCGGTCGGGGGCGCGCTGTCCCTGGCCCGGTCGCTGGGGGTGCCCACGGGGACGGTGGCGGCGGCGCGGGCGGTCCTCGACGGGGTCGAGCGGCGCATGGACCTGATGGTCGACGACAGCGACGGGGTGGTGCTCGGCGCGCTGCGGATACCGCCGCTGCGGCCCGCCCGGGCCGGGGCGGTCCCCGAGACCGCGCCGGATCCGGACGACGTGCCGTACCGCCCCTGGCTGCGGACGTGTCAGTCCCTGGTCCGGACGCTGGTTCCGGCGGGCCGCCCGTCCCGGCTCGCCGCCGTGCCCGAGCCGGGCCCGTCCCGGCTGCGGGTCGAGGTGGACGGGGAGACCCTCGTCGATCTGGACCAGCCGGTGGAGGCGGTGTCGGTGGCACCGGCCGCGGCGGGGGTGGCGTCGGTGGAGGTCAGACCGGTGTCGGTGGGCGCGGAGGCCTCACCGCTGCTGGCCCAGGGCCGGACGGTGACGGTGTCCGGGGCGCACTTCCGCTACCGCGCGGACACGGTGGTGTCGGGGCCGGTGCGGACCCGGACGTGGGTGGTGCGGGAGGGGGCGTGGGGGCTGACGGTGCCGGCAGTGTCGTGAGTCAGTTATCGGGGGCGAGGAATCCGGCGGTGTCGAGGGTGCAGCCGAACGGGTCGGGGATGTCGAGCTTCTCACCGAAGGGCTTGGAGAGGCGCAGCTCGTACCCCTTCGCCGACGGGGACCCGTAGACGACCGCCTGCTGCTCCTGCATGTCGAGGATCAGGTAGACGGGGACACCGGCCTTGGCGTAGACCCCGACCTTGTCGGTCAGGTCGTCGGAACGGGTAGAGGGGGAAGTCAGCTCGGCGACGAGGGACAGGGCTTCGCCGTCGAGGTGGGTGCTCGTGGTCTCGAAGACACGCTCATGCGCCGCGTGGATGTCCGGCCCGAAAGCCCGCTCGTGCTCCGGGAAGACGTAGAGGAACGGCGAACGCTCGATCACGTGCTCTTCGGGGAGATGCGGCTCCAGTTGGCTGCACACCAGCCGCATGACGCGGCGGTAGTACCCCTTCGACCACGGCGAAGCGACGATGCTCCCTCTGACGATCTCGGCCTTGTAGCCGTTGGGCACGTTCAGCTCGTCGAGGAGGCCCAGGAGCTCCTCGAAGTCGCCTCGGGGCTCGGTGCCGTACATCACCGGTCGCTCTGCCATGAGTGTCATGATGCGCCCTCCCCTTGGATGCGAGCCATCCGCCACCCAGCGTAGTCAGTCGATCACCCCGGGCCAAACGGTCGTAGCGCTCCCGGCGCAAGCCCGGTTCCCGCTCGCGCGAGACCATGTGCGTCTGGGCCGGGCAACGCACCTCTCCGAACACCGCCGCGGGGCTGATCCGCAGCTGTTCCCCCAGCTCGGCGCAGGTCATCAAGCCCTCGTCGGAGGACAGCAGCGCGGCGAAGACGTACCGCAGGCGGTGCTGGACGTCTCACCGTTCGGGCACCTGCCGAAGCTGCCGGGCGGGTCCATGGAGTGGGGGCCGGTGCTGACCCTGACCGGCCCGGCGGTCGTGCTTGTGGCCGGAGGGCTCGCGGCCTTGCGGCGGCGGGACGCGGTCGCGTGATCAGTCCAGCTCCACGGTCAGCCCCTCCAGCCCCCTGATCACGAAGTTCGGCTTGCGCACCGGCTCCTCGGCCAGGCGCAGCGTCGGCGCCCTCTCCAGCAACGCCCCCATCGACGCCGCCAGTTCGATACGGGCCAGGGGTGCGCCGATGCAGTAGTGGATGCCGGCGCTGAAGGAGATGTGGGGGTTGTCGGCGCGGGTGAGGTCGAGGGCGGACGGGTTCCGGAACACCGCGGGGTCGTGGTTCGCGGAGCCGAACAGCATCGCGATCTCCGCGCCCCGGGGAATCGTCGTGCCGTCGATCTCGATCTCGTCCAGGACCCAGCGTTCGAAGAGCTGCAGCGGGGTGTCGTAGCGCATCAGCTCCTCGATCGCGGACGGGACGAGCGTGTGGTCGGCGCGCAGCAGCTCCAGTTGCGCCTCGTTGCGGAACAGCGCGTACCAGCCGTTGACCGTGGCGTTGACCGTGGCCTCGTGACCGGCGTTGAGCAGGAGGACGCAGGTGGAGATCATCTCCTGCTCGGTGAGCCGGTCGCCCTCGTCGTGGGCCTCGATGAGACCGGAGACGAGGTCGTCGCCGGGCTCCTTGCGGCGCGCCGCGATCAGCTCGCGCAGGTAGTCGGAGAACTCGACCGACGCGCGGACCGCCTTGGCCGCGGTGTCCTCGGACGGGTTCAGCTCGTACATCCCGCAGATGTCCGCCGACCAGGGGCGCAGCGGGCCCCGGTCGGACTCCGGGATGCCGAGCATCTCGGCGATCACCGCGACGGGGAGGGGCTCGGCGACGTCCTTCAGCAGGTCGCCGCCGCCCGCGGCGACCAGCTCGGACACCAGGTCGTCGGCCAGGCCCCGCACGTACGGCTTCAGCCGCTCCACCGTGCGCGGTGTGAACGCCTTCGACACCAGGCGGCGGATCCGGGTGTGGTCCGGCGGCTCCAGGTCGAGCATCCCGTGGTCGTTGAGCGTGTGGAACGGCTCCTGCTCCGGCGGGGGCGCCGTGCGGCCGAACTCCTCGTGGGTGAACCGGTGCTGGTACGTCCGCCCGAGGCGCCGGTCGCGCAGCAGGGCCGAGACGTCCGCGTGGTGCGGGACGAGCCACTGGTTCGTGGGCTCGAACCAGTGCACGCGGCCCTGGGCACGCAGGTCGGCGTAAGCGGGGTACGGGTCGGCGAGAAACGCCGGGTCCCACGGGTCGAACCCGAGGTCGGAAACAGCTGCCATGAACGGACGCTAGCCCGGCACCCCCCACTCTGACCAGGGGCGGCGCCCCCTGGTCACCCCGGGGTCACCAGCCGCGCCTCGTAGGCGAACACCGCCGCCTGCGTCCGGTCCCTGAGGCCCAGTTTCACCAGGATCCGGCTGACGTGCGTCTTGATCGTCGACTCGGCGACCACCAGCCGCTGCGCGATCTCCGAGTTCGACAGTCCCTGTGCGATGAGCACCAGCACCTCCGTCTCCCGGTCGGTGAGCTCCCCGTAGGCCGCCTGCGCGGAGGGCATCAGGCGCGGGGCCTCGGAGAGCTTGGAGAACTCGGTGATCAGCCGCCTGGTCACCGACGGGGCCAGCAGCGCCTCCCCCGACGCCACGACCCGCACCCCGTCGGCCAGCTGACGGGCCGAGGCGTCCTTGAGGAGGAAGCCGGAGGCACCCGCGCGCAGCGCCTGGTACACGTACTCGTCGAGGTCGAAGGTGGTGAGCACGAGCACCTTCGCCGCGCCGTCGGCGGCGACGATCTCGCGGGTCGCCTCGATGCCGTTCAGCTCGGGCATGCGGATGTCCATCAGCACCACGTCCGGGGCGAGCTCGCGGACCTTGGTGACGGCTTCCCGGCCGTTCACCGCCTCGCCGACGACCTCGATGTCCGGCATCGCGTTCAGCAGGACCGAGAACCCCTCGCGCACCATCATCTGGTCGTCCGCGATCAGGACGCGGATGGTCATACGTCACCCTCGTCCGGCAGGGCGACCGGCAGGAACACCGCCACCTCGTAACCTCCGTCGTCCGTGGCGCCCGCCGTCATCTCGCCGTTCAGCATCGACACCCGCTCCCGCATGCCCGTGATGCCGTGCCCGGCGCCCGGCGAGGGCTTGATCAGGCTCGGGTTCGGCGGCGGGCCGTTGACGATGCGCAGGCCCAGGCCGCCGAGAACGTACCCGATCTCGACGCGGGCCGTCGCGCCCGGCGCGTGCCGCAGGGTGTTGCTCAGGGCCTCCTGCACGATCCGGTACGCCGACAGCTCCACGCCCTGCGGCAGCTCGCGCACCGCGCCGGTCACCACCTTGTCGACCCTCAGACCCGCTTCCCGCACGTTGGTCAGCAACCCTCCCAGGTCGGCGAGCGTCGGCTGCGGGGCGTCCGGGACCTCGTAGTCCTCGGCTCGGACCACGCCCAGCACGCGGCGCAGTTCGGTCAGGGCCGCCACCGCGTTCTCCCGGATCGTGGCGAACGCCTTCTCCAGCTCCGGGGGCGGGTTCTCCACCCGGTAGGGCGCGGCCTCGGCCTGGATGGCGACCACCGACATGTGGTGGGCCACCACGTCGTGCAGCTCACGGGCGATCGTGGTGCGCTCCTCCAGCAGGGTGCGCCGCGAGCGCTCGTGCGCGGTGACCGTCTGCTGGGCGGTGACCTCCTGCACGGCGTCCCGGCGTGTGTGCCAGACGGTGACGCAGAGCAGGATCATCGCCGAGATGATCATCATGGCGCCGGAGTTGGTGCCGTACGTGCTGGTCGGGCCGATGCCGGAGTCCGCGAGGATGGCGTACACCCCCGTCAGCAACCACATCCACCCGGCCGCACGCGGCCTGGTGCGCATGGCCACGACCGTCAGCACGGTCAGGTGGCAGGCGAAGCCACCGGGCGCCCAGGGCCATTCGCCCCAGCGACTGCCGAGCACGGCGACTATCGGGGTGGAGACCATGGACACCCAGAACGCTCCCACCGGCCGCACCATGGTCAGCAGGACGGGAACCGCGCAGAACAGCCCCGTCAGCACGGCCGGTCCACCGGTGTCGACGGTGGCGAGTGCCAGGCTGATCAGGGCGGCCGCGACGATCAGGGCGTGCGGCGTCCAGGCCGTGTACTCCCGCAGCCGGCCGGGCAGTCGCCGGGCGAACCGCCCGTCCGTGCGCCGGCCCGGCAGCGGCCGGTAGGCGAAGGCGTCATGGATCAGGTCCTCCCGCAGCCCGCGCAGGGAGTCCACCGCCACCCGGTACTCGGGGCTGTGCTGCTTGGCCCCGTCGCCCGGCGGCATGGTCTGGATGTGAGTGGTCTCGGTCACGTACAGAACGGTAAGCGCGTCCCCGGCCCCGGTCGTCCCCAGTGAGAGGGGTTCCACAGGGTCCCTCTCAGGTACTACGGGGACCCGCCGCGCCGCCCCTCAGTAGCCCGACGGCCGCACCAGCCCCGATTCGTACGCGAACACCGCCGCCTGTGTCCGGTCCCTGAGGCCCAGCTTCACCAGGATCCTGCCGACGTGGGTCTTCACCGTCTGCTCGGCCACGAACAGGTGCCGGGCGATCTCCGCGTTCGACAGTCCCTGCGCGATCAGCGAGAGCACCTCCGTCTCCCGCTCGGTCAGATCGCCGATCCGTTCCTTCAGCGGGGCGCGGGGCTTGCCGTCGAGCCGGGAGAACTCGGCGATCAGCTTGCGGGTGATGACCGGGGCGAGCAGCGCCTCCCCGGCCGCGACCACCCGGACCGCCTCGGCGAGCTGCTCGGACGAGGCGTCCTTCAGCAGGAACCCGGAGGCTCCGGCGCGCAGCGCGTCGTACACGTACTCGTCGAGGTCGAAGGTGGTGAGCACCAGCACCCGCATGTGCGGGTGTGCCGCGGTGATGTGCTGGGTGGCCTCGATGCCTCCGATGCCGGGCATGCGGATGTCCATCAGGACGACGTCCGGGGCGAGCTCCGCGGCCAGGGCGATGCCGCCCTCGCCGTTCTTGGCGTCGCCGACGACCTCTATGTCGGGCTGGACGCCGAGCAGCACGGTGAAGCCCTGCCGGACCATCGCCTGGTCGTCGACGATCAGAACCCGGATGGGTTCGCCGGTGCCGCTCGTCATGAGGTTCTTCTCCGGGGGGCGGTGGATGGGTGGGTGCCCGGGGTGTCGGCGGGCGGGGTGTCCGGGAGGAAGGCGGTGACCTTGAAGCCGTCCCAGTGCCACGGGTGGGCCGTCATCGTGCCGCCGAGCATCGCGACCCGCTCCCGCATGCCGAGCAGTCCGTGTCCCGCGCCGGTCGACGGCGGGGGCGGGGCGGTCGGGCGGCCGTTGACGATCTCGACCTCCAGGCCGTCCGGTTCGTAGGCGAGACGGACCGTGATCCTCGCGCCGGGCGCGTGCCGCAGGGCGTTGCTCAGCGCCTCCTGCACGATCCGGTACGCCGACAGCTCCACGCCGGGCGGGAGCGGGCGCCGCTCGCCCCTGATGTCGGTGACGACCTCGCGGCCGACGGCCCGGGTGTTCTCCACCAGGGCGTCGAGCCGGTCGAGCGTGGGCTGGGGGGCGTGCGGTGTGGTCTCGTCACCCGCGTCGCCGAACGGCACTCCCGGCCCGGGGTGCTCCGAGCGCAGCACGCCGAGCACGCGGCGCAGTTCGGTCAGTGCCTCCAGCGCGTTCTGCCGGATGCCCGCGAGGTTCTCCCTGAGCTCGTCGGGCGGGTTCTCCACGAGGTGCGGGGCGACCTGCGCCTGGATGGAGATGACCGACATGTGGTGGGCCACCACGTCGTGCAGCTCCCGCGCGATGCGGCTGCGCTCCTCCAGCAGGGTGCGGCGGGTGCGTTCCTCGGCGGTGAGGGTGGTCTGCTCGACCAGTTCCGCCCGGGCCTCGCGGCGGCCGCGCAGGGCGGTGCCGAGGACCACGACGACGGCGGACAGGGAGACGGCGATCGTGCCTGTGGCGTCGTAATCCACCCCCCTTACCAGGCCATCGAGGACGTACGTGACCAGCGCGGTGACGACCAGTGCCGCTATCGCCGCCCGGGTGGGCACCCGCAGGGCGAGCAGCAGCAGCACGAGCAGCAGGCCGATGATCCCGGCCGCGGTCCAGGGCCATGTGTAGGTCTCCAGGTCGAAACCCAGTCGCCCGCGCAGCGTGACGGCGCCCACGAGGAAGGCGCCCAACGCCACCCACCACGCCAGAACGGGCCGCCAGAGCCCCAGCACCACGGCGCCGCCCTGCGCGACCGCGATCAGGAGGGCCAGACCGGCGGCCAGATGGCCGTTGTCGTTCATGTCGCCCGTGCCGCCCAGGATGATCCCGAACGCGGCCATGCACAGCACGCCGTGCGGCAGCCAGCGCAGCCAGGTGGAGGGCGGCAGCGGATCGACCCGGACGGTCCACAGGTCCTGGCGCAGCATCCGCAGCCAGCCCCCGACGCGCGCCCGCAGCGCGCGGCCCACCCCCGTGTCCGTCACACGGCCCAGCCTAGACATGACGCGCCTCCGTCGCCGCGCCTCGGTCGGACGGACGGTGCGCCCGCACCACCCGCGTCCTGCGGCCCCGGCCGCCGCCGCCTCGCTCGAAGGAGCGGAAGGCGGCCCAGCAGGCCGCGAGGGCCAGCGCGAACACGGGCAGCCAGAGCAGCCGGGCCCCGACCCAGCCGAGGTCGTCGGGCCGCGTGTGCAGCCCGGGGAGCCGGCCGACGAGGAGGCCGCTGGCCGTGGTGGCCATCAGGGCCGTCTGGTGCCAGAGGAAGACGGTCATCGCGGAGAGGTTGACGAGCGCCACCGCCGCCCACGCCACGGGCCGGCACATCGCCCGCCGCAGCCGCTCGCGCAGCAGCAGGGCGCCACCGCACTGGGCCAGGCCGAACGTGACGACGGCCAGAGTCGGCGGATACAGGTTGGACATGGCCTCGCCCGGGACGCCGACCATGGCCGCCGGATAGCCCGCCCACGCCACGAGCGCCGCGGTCGCCGCCGCCCCGGCGCCCAGCAGGACCCAGCCCGCACGCCGGTGCTCCAGTTCGCCCCGGGTCCAGGCCGCGCCCAGCGTGTAGGGCACCGCCCAGGCGGCCGCCACGTTCACCCAGCCCAGCCAGGAGGGGCCGCCGAGGCCGAAGCGCAGCAGGTCCACGTGCAGGACGACGGCCAGCGGCCAGAGCGGGCTGAGCCGGGTGAGCAGCGGGGTCGCCGCCGTCAGGCCCGCGAACACCACGAGGAACCACAGGGGGGACAGGGCCAGCTTCACCAGTGTGCGGACCGTGCCGAACTCGGTGCCCGACAGCAGCAGCGCGACGGCGGCGACCGTCCACAGGGTGACGACGGCGGCGACCGGCTTGAACAGCCGGGACAGCCGGGCCGTCAGCCACTGGTGGTACGGGATTCCCCGGGCCCGGGCCGAGGCATGACTCCGGGTGGCGACATGGCCCCCGACCAGGAAGAACACGGCGAGTGTCTGGAACATCCAGGAGACGGGCGTCAGCCAGGGCATGTGCTGCAGCGGGCTCGCCGTGCGCAGGACGCGGCCGTCGGAGACCAGGGCCGTGACCAGCCAGTGCCCGAGGACGACACCGAGGACGGCGACGGCCCGCAGGGCGTCCACGGCCCGGTCGCGGCCGGGCGGGGTGGCCGCGCCGACGCGACCGGCGCCGCGGCGCACTGTCTGCCGCAGGGCGCGTACGCCGATGTCAGTCATGGGTCACCGCCTTGGTCTCGCCCAGGACGATCCGGGCCAGGTTGGTCAGGGAGGCCGTGCCGGGTCTGAAGTAGTCGCTGTGGCCGCCGTCGCCGGCCGTGAAGACCCGGGCGCCGAAGGCCGGGGAGACGGGGTCGGTGCCGAAGCCGACCGTGGTGCCGAACAGGTCCAGGTCGACGTGCGGGACGTTCTCCACCCAGTCGTCGCCGCCCCGGGCCGCCCAGACGCGGGCGCGGGTGCGCAGGCCGGCGGCGGTGTCGGCACCCGTGCCCGGGCTGCCGACGAGCGCTATGTCGTCGACGGCGAGCCCGGCGGCGGCACGGCCGCAGACCACCGAGCCGTAGGAGTGGCACAGCAGCGAGATGCGCGATCCGGTGCCCGCTATGGCCCGCAGGTCGGCGACGAGCGTCCGCAGGCGCGGGGCCGCCTGCTCCGCCCTGCCGGTCGTCGTGACCGTCGTGCTGACCGTGCCCGGCGTCTCGTAGCCCAGCCAGGCCACGACCGCGGTGCGGGTGCCCGCCGGTGCCTGCCGGGAGAGCTGCCGGTGCAGGGCGGCGGCCGCCGTGTGGAACCGGCCGTAGGTGTCGAGGCTCGTGTCGGATCCGGGGACCAGGACGGCGATGCGGTCGGCGTGGGCGAGGTCGCCGAGGACCTCCGTCACCCGGCCGGAGCCGCGCCCGTCGAACCGCAGGAGGTGCCGGGCCGGGGCGGCCAGCCGACGGTCCGTAGCGGCACGGTCCCGGTCGTGGTGGACGGCGGCCGTACGGGCCGCCTCGGCGGCGTTGGCCCGGTTGGCCGCGTACGCCTCGTCGAGCGTCGACGCGGTGAGGGGGGCGAGGTGGGCGGGGGCCGGTGCGGGGGTCTGCGGTCGTACGGCCCCGGAAAGGGGGACGACCACCGCACCGGTGATGAGGGCGGCGAGCGCGGCCCGGCGCCATCGGCCGGCGCGGCGCCTGCCGCCGCCACGGCGGTACTGCGGTGCGGACCCCATGGTCGTCCCCCTCCAGCGCACCCGGCCATCGGGTCTGCATGGAAGGGAAGTTACGGAGGGGGACGCCTCGTCCGCGTCACACCGGGGAACTCACCTGCGGTGTAGCTCTCAGGTACTACGGGTATGACCGGGGACCCCTCCTTACGGGTCCTCCGGACAGGCTCTCGCGAAGCCGCGCCGCACGCCCCTCACCAGGCCAGCTGCGCGATCTCCTCCACCACCACCGCGCACGCGTCGGCCGCCGGGTCGATGAGCGGGAAGTGCCCCACGTCCTCCAGCAGCGTCACGCCCACCATCTCCCCGGCCTTCGCCGCCGCCTCCGCGTACGACTCGGCGACGGCCTGCGGCACGTCGAGGTCCGCGCGGCCCTGCACGAGGGTGGTGGCGATGCCCGTGGGCAGCAGCAGCGCCGGGTCCGCGTACGGCTGCCGCTCGGCGAAGTGCTCGTCCCCGCCCAGGAGTTGACGCGCGGCGCCGCCGCACACGTCCAGCTTGTCGGCGATCGCCAGGTCCGCGATCGGCGCGAGGGCGACGACGCCGCGCAGCGTCACCGGACCGCCGCTGCGCCAGGGCGAGTCGGCCGGCAGGACGTGCCGGGCGGCACCCCACAGGGCGAGGTGCCCGCCCGCCGAGTGGCCGGTCAGGACCGTACGGCGCGGGTCGGCCTGCGGCAGCAACTCCCGTACCAGCGCGGGCAGGGCGTCCAGTGCCGCCGCGACGTCGTCGAAGGTGTCGGGCCAGCGGCCCGCGAGGGAGTCGCCGTCCCCGCCGCGCCGGTACTCGACGCTGGCCACGGCGAACCCGCGGCGGGCGAGGAAGTCCGCGAAGGGGCTGATGTGCCACCGGTCGTACGGCGCCCGCCAGGCACCGCCGTGCAGCACGACGACGACCGGGGCCGGCCCGGGGCCGCCCGCCCGGCGCGGCGCGAAGAAGTCGATCACCTGGTCCGGGTGGTCGCCGTAGGCCGCGGTGGCGTCGGGGTCGACGGGCGCGTGGGAGAAGGCGGACTTCTCCTCGGCAGCGGCCCGTGCTGCTGCGACGTCGTCCGTCATGCTCCAACCTTCCAGCGATGAACCGTACGGGGCGGACCAGTTGAGGGGTCAGCCGTTGGCCGGGACGGTACCAGGCGCGTGACATGCGCGGACATGCGGATGTCACGCTCGGTGAAGACCGGACGGACACTGCGGGGCCGGGACACCACAGGGGCGTCCCGGCCCCGCCGCCGCTCAGGCCAGCGTCTGCGCCAGCACCCGCGCCGCCCGCTCCACGTCGGCGAACCCGACGTACAGCGGTGTGAAGCCGAAGCGCAGCACGTCCGGGGCCCGGAAGTCACCGACCACACCCCGCTCGATCAGCCGCTTCATCACGTCACCGGCGTCGTCGCAGCGCAGCGCGATCTGGCTGCCCCGTTCCCCGTGCGCCACCGGCGTCACACACTCGACCCGGCCCTCGGGCACGTACGCCGCCACACACTCCAGGAAGAAGTCCGTCAGCGCCAGGGACTTGGCCCGCACCGCCTCGACCGACACCCCGTCCCAGACCTCCAGGGCCGCCTCCAGGGCGAGCATGGAGAGGATGTCGGGCGTGCCGACCCGGCCGCGCAGGGCACCGGGGGCCGCCTCGAAGTCGCTGCGCATCCCGAACGGCTCGGCGTGCGAGTTCCAGCCGGGCAGCGGCGAGTCGAAACGGTCCTGCAACTCCCGCCGCACATACAGGTACGCCGGTGAACCGGGCCCGCCGTTCAGGTACTTGTACGTGCAGCCGACCGCGAGGTCCACGCCGTGCTCGTCCAGCCCGACCGGCAGCGCGCCCGCGCTGTGGCACAGGTCCCAGACGGCGACCGCCCCGGCCTCGTGCGCGGCGGCCGTCAGTCCGGGCAGGTCGTGCAGCCGGCCGGTGCGGTAGTCGACGTGGTTGAGCAGGACGGCGGCGGTACGGTCGCCGAGCGCGCCCGGGACGTCCGCCGGTGCCACGGGCCGCAGGGTGCGGCCGGTCATGCGGGCGGCGGACTCTGCGATGTACCCGTCGGTGGGAAAGGTCGTCGCGTCGACGAGGAGCTCGTCACGGCCCTCCCCGGCCATCCGAACCGCCCCCACGAGTGCCTTCAGAACATTGACACTCGTGGAGTCGCCCACGACGATCTGCCCGGGCGCCGCCCCGACCAGCGGGGCGATCCGGTCACCGATCCGCTCGGGCGCCGTCCACCAGCCGCTCTCCTCCCACGACCGGATGCGCAGCTCGCCCCACTGGCGGCGTACGACGTCCTCGACCCGGCCGGGGACGACGGCGGGCAGGGCGCCGAGCGAGTTGCCGTCGAGGTACACCACGTCGTCGAGGACGAACTCGGCACGCTTGCCGGCCAGTTCGTCGACGGCGTCCAGCTTCTGCGCGCGTTCCGCCGGCTCAGACATAGGACCGCGCCGTCCACAGCTCGGGGAACACGTTCTTCTGCGCGCGCTTCTCCAGCCAGGCCACCCCGGCGGAGCCGCCCGTGCCGGTCTTGGCGCCCATCGCGCGGCGGGTGGCGACCAGATGGTCGTTGCGCCAGCGCCACACCAGCTCGGCGACGTCGCTCAGCGCCTCGCCCAGCCGGGCGACCTCGTCGCTCTCGTCACCCGAGTAGACGGCCGTCCAGGCCGCCTCCACCTCCGGCGACGGCTCGTAGCGCTTGGAGACGTCGCGCCGCAGCACGGCCTCCGGGATGTCGTGCCCGCGCCGCGCCAGCAGCCGCACGACCTCGTCGTACAGGCTCGGCTCGTGCAGCGCCTTCTCCAGCTCGGCGTGCACGCGCGGTGCGCCCCGGTGCGGGACGAGCATCGACGCGGCCTTGTCGCCGAGCAGGAACTCCATGCGGCGGTACATCGCCGACTGGAAGCCGGAGCCCTCGCCGAGGGCGCTGCGGTACGAGTTGAACTGGGCCGGCGTGAGCTGGGCGAGCGGCTTCCAGGAGTGGTTGAGCGCCTCCAGTTCGCGCACCGACCTCTTGAGCGCGGCGATGGCGGTGGGGATGTCGTCACCCCTGAGCGCGCCTGCGGCCGTCTCCCACTCGTGGACGATGACGGTGAACCACAGCTCCATCACCTGGGTCGTCACCAGGAAGACCATCTCTCCGGGGTCGTCGGAGAGGGTGTGCTGGAGGTGGGTGAGTACGTCCGCCTTGACGTAGTCCTCGTACGGCGTCGTGCCGTGGAAGTCGAGATGCGGGGTCTCGGGCTCGTGAGCCTCGTGGGACATCGCTGTCTCCTGCGTATAACTCCGGGTAGCGGTCCGCCCCTGCCGAATCCGACACGGGGGCCCCGGTCCCCGAGGGCATCTTCCGCAATCGTCCCCCGAAATCGCAAGGCCCGCCTTTCGCGGACGGGCCTCGCGTACACCGGCCGTGTCTCAGCCCAGGACCTGCGCCGCCGTCGGCGAGGAGTCCTTCAGGAACTGGGAGCAGCGCTCGTACTCCTCCTGCTCGCCGATCGCCTGCGCGGCGCGGGCGAGGGCGTGCAGGGCGCGCAGGAAGCCGCGGTTCGGCTCGTGCTCCCACGGCACGGGGCCGTGGCCCTTCCAGCCGTTGCGGCGCAGCGCGTCCAGGCCGCGGTGGTAGCCCGTGCGGGCGTACGCGTAGGACTCCACGGCCGCGCCCCGCTCGAACGCCTCGTCGGCGAGCTGCGCCCAGGCGAGCGAGGAGGTGGGGTGCGCGGCAGCGGCGTCGACCGGCGACTTGCCCGACGCGAGCATTTCCCGCGGCCCGGGGTCGTCGGGGAGGTGGGTCGGGGGCGGGCCCCCGAGAAGGTTCTCGTGAATGGACATGCCCCAAGTCTGCGCCATACCGCTCGGCCGCGGGCACCGGTCCCGCCGAGGACCGGACCGGGCACGCCCTACCCCAGCCGCTTCCGCACCGGCTCGCCCTCCAGCGGTGGCGCCGTGACGCCGCCGTGGCGCAGGCATTCCGGCCGCTTGCAGTCCGGCGGCGGCCTGCGGACCACCGCCGCCGCGATCACCGCCCCCGCCACCAGCGCCCCCGCGCACCACCCCATGGCTTTCCCGAACGCCGTCTCGAAGGCGGCCGGCTCCCGGTACGCCTCCTCCCCCATGCCCGCCAGCAGCGGCAGCGCCGCCACCGCCATCAGGCCCGCCGCCCGGGCCGCCGCGTTGTTGATGCCGCTGGCCAGCCCGGCCCGGACCACGCTCACCGAGCCCAGCACGGTCGCCGTCAGCGGTGCCACCAGCGTGACCATGCCCAGCCCGAGCACCAGCAGCGCCGGCAGCACATCGGCGAGGTAGGACGCCCCCGGCCCGACCCGCAGCATCAGCAGCATCCCGGCCGCGCACAGCAGCGGCCCCACCGTCAGCGGGATCCGCGGCCCGATGCGGTCGGCCAGCTCCCCGGACCGCGCGGACAGCAGCAGCATCAGCACGGTCGTGGGCAGCAGCGCCGTACCGGCGGCGAGGGCCGAGTAGCCCACGACCACCTGGAGCTGGAGCGCGGCGAGGAAGAAGAACCCGCCGAGCGCCGCGTACACGCACAGTGTGACGAGGTTGACGGCCGTGAACTGCCGGGACGCGAAGATGTCCGGCGGCATCATCGGCTCGGGCCGGCGCCGCTCGACGATCACGAACGCGACGGCCGCGGCGAGCCCGGCCACCGCCGAGACAGCCACCACCACCCCGCCCCCGCCGGCCTCGATCAGGGCGTACGTCACCAGCGCGAGCGCCAGCGCCCCCAGCACGGCCCCGAGCACGTCGAACCGCCCGTGCGCCCGCTGTTCCCCACCCGACTCGGGAACGTGCCGCAGCGCGACCGGGACGCACACCAGGGCCACCGGCACGTTCAGCAGGAACACCCACCGCCAGCCCGGCCCGTCCACCAGCCAGCCGCCGACGAACGGCCCGACCGCCGCCCCGATCCCGCCGAAGCCGGACCACAGGCCCACCGCCCGCCCCCGGTCGTCGGGGTGGAAGGACGCCTGGATCAGGGCCAGCGACCCGGGGGTCAGGAGCGCGCCGCCCACCCCCTGCAGGGCCCGCGCGGCGATCAGCACGCCCGCGTTCGGCGCGATCCCGCACAGCAGCGACGCCACCGCGAACCACACCACACCGACGACGAACACCTTCCGCCGCCCGAACCGGTCCCCGAGCGCCCCGCCCAGCAGGATCAGCCCGGCGAGCGTGACCATGTACGCGTTGACCGTCCACTGCAGGGCGGACAGGTTCGCGTCGAGGTCGCGGCCGATGCGCGGCAGGGCGACGTTGACGACGGTCGAGTCCAGCATCGCCATGCTGGAGCCGAGGACGGTGGTGAGCAGGACCCACTTGCCCTGCGGTGAGGCCAACCGGACATCGGGCATGCAGGGAGCATAGGAGCATACGGAAGAGCCCGGCACCCCAGGAGGTGCCGGGCTCGACGCGAGCGGAACCGGGAACTACTTGATCTTCGTGCCGGTCGAGCGCAGGTTGCCGCAGGCCTCGACGACACGCGCGGACATGGAGGCCTCGGCCAGCTTGCCCCAGGTGCGCGGGTCGTAGGTCTTCTTGTTGCCGACCTCGCCGTCGACCTTCAGGACACCGTCGTAGTTGCGGAACATGTGGTCCGCGACCGGGCGCGTGAACGCGTACTGGGTGTCGGTGTCGATGTTCATCTTCACGACGCCGTTCTCCAGGGCGGTGCGGATCTCCTCCTCCGTGGAGCCGGAGCCGCCGTGGAAGACGAAGTCGAACGGGGAGCCCTTGCCGAACTTGGCGGCGACGCCCTCGTTCAGCTCCTTCAGCAGCTCGGGGCGCAGGACGACGTTGCCCGGCTTGTACACGCCGTGCACGTTGCCGAAGGACGCGGCCAGCAGGTAGCGGCCCTTCTCGCCCAGGCCGAGGGCCTCGGCGGTGCGGATCGCGTCGTCGACCGTGGTGTAGAGGGAGTCGTTGATCTCGTGGGAGACGCCGTCCTCCTCGCCACCGGTCGGCGTGATCTCCACCTCGAGGATGATCTTCGCGGCGCGGGCCTGCTCCAGCAGCTCCTGCGCGATGGAGAGGTTGTCGGCGAGGGTCTCGGCCGAACCGTCCCACATGTGCGACTGGAACAGCGGGTTCAGACCGGCCTCGACGCGCTTCTGGGAGAGCGCCAGGAGCGGGCGTACGTACCCGTCGAGCTTGTCCTTGGGGCAGTGGTCGGTGTGCAGCGCGATGTTCACCGGGTACTTCTCGGCGACGATGTGCGCGAACTCGGCCAGGGCGACCGCGCCGGTGACCATGTCCTTGCTGTACTGACCGCCCAGGAACTCGGCACCACCCGTGGAGATCTGGACGATGCCGTCGCTCTCCGCCTCAGCGAAACCGCGCAGGGCCGCGTGCAGGGTCTGGGTGGAGGTCACGTTGATGGCCGGGTAGGCGAACTTTCCTGCCTTCGCCCGGTCCAGCATCTCGTTGTAGACCTCGGGAGTTGCGATGGGCATGCGTCCGCTCCTTGTATCTGCGGGTTGACGTACTGCTGTGTCTAACGGCCCTGACCTAGACCTTGGGGTGCGACGTCATCGTCGGCCCCATCTTTCCAGACTTGGCCGGAAGGTCCAGGCCACCGTCCACGCCCTGGTCAGTCCTCGGTCAGTCGAGGCCCAGCTCGTCCTTGGAGAAGGCGAAGAGGTACGGCACCCCGGCGCCCTCCTGGATCTTCTCCGCGGCGCCGGTCGCCCGGTCGACGATGGTCGCGACGGCGACGACCTCGGCCCCGGCCTCGCGCACGGCCTCGACGGCGGTCAGCGGGGAGCCGCCGGTGGTGGAGGTGTCCTCGACGACCAGCACGCGACGGCCGGCGATGTCCGGGCCCTCGACACGCCGCTGCAGGCCGTGCGCCTTGGCGGCCTTGCGTACGACGAACGCGTCCAGGCGCTTCCCGCGCGCGGCGGCCGCGTGCAGCATGGCTGCGGCGACCGGGTCGGCGCCCATGGTGAGCCCGCCGACCGCGTCGAACTCCAGCTCGGCGGTCAGGTCCAGCAGCACCTGCCCGACCAGCGGCGCGGCCTCGCCGTCGAGCGTGACGCGCCTCAGGTCGACGTAGTAGTCGGCTTCCAGACCCGACGACAGGGTCACCTTGCCGTGCACCACGGCCTTGTCCTTGATCTGCTGCAGCAGCGCGCCGCGTGTGTCCGTCATGCCGCCCAGCTTAGAGGCGGCGCCAGCGCCAGGTCGTCGAGGCCTCCAGCGGCTCCAGGGGCGTGACCAGGTGCGGCAGGGTGTTGAGGCCGTTGGGCGGGCCGGTCTGCGGCTCCACGCACACGGCCTCCTGCTGCTCGTCGTAGACGACGACCCACTCCTCGCCGCTGGTCACCTTCAGCTCCAGCTGACCGGGCCAGGTCAGGGTCGCCTCGACGCCACCGGGCATGCCGAAGCAGTCGTCCCAGGGGCCGGGCTTGGGGGCGAGGCGGTTGCCGGTGGGCAGGTGGTCGTCGCCGCGCTCCTCCTGCCAGGCGGGGTCGAAGTCGAGGCGCACGTCCTGGCCGCCGAGGTTCCGGTTGAACCAGGGGTGCCAGCCGATCTGCGCCGGGAAGGACGACTGGTACGTCTCGACGGACATGGTCAGCGTCAGCGCGTCCTCGGTGAGGGCGACGACCTGGGTGACGAGGCCCGGGTGGGGCCAGGGCTCGACGAGCTCGCAGGTGAGGACGGCCTCGTCCGTGCTGGTCCGGGCGGTGCGCCAGACGCTCTCGCGGACGGTGCCGTGGATGGCGTGGGGCGGGGCGTTCAGCGGCAACTGCCGCACCTCGGCGCCGTCCAGGAAGCGTCCGTCCCGGGTCCGGCCGCACCAGGGCACCATCAGGAAGCAGCCGAAGCGCTCACCCTGGCGCAGCAGTTCGACGCCACCGATCCGCAGTCCTTTGACCCGGCCGCCGTTGCCCGGCTGCACGGTCACCTCCGCGTCACCCGCGGTCAGCGTGATGTCTTCGTCACTCACGGGACGACCCTACTGCGGTGATCAAGAGGGCCTCACCGCTCGCGTACCGCTTCGGCCGTATGTGCCCGGGGCGGGGCCGCCCGGGCCCGGCCGCCGCGTGGTTCAGCGGCGTCTGCGCAGGGCCCGGACCGCCACGATGGCCGACGCCAGAGCGAGGGCCGCCGCGGGGGCCGCCCAGCGCAGCGGGGTGGGGGCCGTCACGGTCTGGGGCGCGGGCACCGGGGCGTACCGGCCACGCGGCGGGGCGTGGTCGACCTCCTCGGCACTGCGTCCGATCATGGTCCGTCGCGCGTGCGCCGCCTCGGCGATGTCGTCGTCCTCCTCGTCGTCCTCGTCGTCCTCGACGTCCTCGTCGTCCACGGGTCCGGGAGAGGAGGACGGAACGTCGGCGCCGAAGCCGGAGGGGCGCTCGGGGGCCGGGGGTTCCTCGGTGAGACCGGGGTCGGTGGGGGCCTTCTCCGCGGCCTCCGCCCGCGCACCGTCGTCGCCCGCGTCCGTGGCCACCAGGGCCAGGTGCTCCGCGAAACGGTTCAGCAGCCGGGCGACCGCCCCCTCCACCGCGTCCGCCGGGAGGTCCTTGATCCGTCCGTCCGCGGCGGCCGTGCCCTCGTACACGACGGTGCAGCCGTCCTCCGCCTCGCGCAGGGCGATCCGCAGGGCGATCTTGACCGAGCCGCTGCCGCGCGACTCCTCCGCCTCGCCCTCGACGGCGTACGCGCCCTCGCGCCGGGACACCCGCAGGGCTCCCCGGTAGGTGACGGAGTGGCTGCCGACGCGGATCTTCAACCGCCCGGCGACGGGCTCGGCGCCGGCGTCCTGCTGGAGCCCGGGAACGGCCCGGGCGACCCGCGCGGGGTCGTCCAGCACCTCCCTCAGCCGCTCGGCCGGAACCGGAACGAACACCTCGTGCTCCATGTCGACGGACTCTACCCAGCACAGCGCGGAACGCACCCCCGGCTGAGGGATTCGCCCCCGATCCACCCCCACCAGGCGTATCCTCCCGACCCGCCGGAGGGGTCGCGCGAGGGCGGGTCCCGCGAGGACGTCCCTCTTGGGGCGGGTCCCGTGAGCACGGCCCTTCGAGGACGGTCCCGCTCCTCAGTAGCGCGGGTGCACCAGCGTCGACGCCGGCAACCCCGCGATCCGCGTCCTGCGCGCCGCCCGTTCCCCCGCGGTCAGGGACGCCTCCGTGAGGACGCGGGGCCGCGGGCCGTCCGGGTCGAGCCGCAGCCGCGGGTCCGTGCGGGCGGCCAGGACGAAACCCCAGTCGCGGGGCGCCCGGGAGCGGTCGGCAGGGGTGCGGTCGGGTCCGGCGGCGAAACCGGCGTGGCGGCCGCCCGTGCCGTACGGGGCGGTGCGCAGCCCGGCCGCGCGCAGGGTCGCCTCCACCGTCCAGTAGACCCGGGGGCCGGCCGCGACCGGCCCGGCGTGCACCACCAGCCGTCCGCCGGGGGCCAGCACGCGCCGCGCGAGGCCGTAGAACTCCTGCGAGTACAGCTTCGTGCTCGCCGTGATCCCCGGGTCCGGCAGGTCCGAGACGACCACGTCGTACGTCGCCGCAGTCGCTCCGCGCAGCCAGCCGAAGGCGTCCTCGGTCGTCACGTGCACGCGCGGGTCGCCGAACGCGTGCCGGTTGAGCGCGGACAGGGCCGGGTCGGTGCGGGCCAGGCGGATCACCTCGGCGTCGAGTTCGACGACGTCGACCCGGTCCACTCCGGGGTGGTGCAGCACCTCGCGCGCGGCCAGGCCGTCCCCGCCGCCCAGGATGAGCACGCGCGCGTGCGGCCCGCTCATCGCGGGGTGGACGAGGGCCTCGTGGTAGCGCGGCTCGTCGCGTCCGCTGACCCGCAGCCGGCCGTCGAGGAACAGGTCGAGGGACCGCCCGCTCGTGCCGCCGGTGAGGACGACCTCCTGCACCCCGGTCCGGAGCGCCACGCGGACGTCGTCGCCGTACACCGCCTGCCGCGCGGCCCGTTCGAAGTCGTCGACGAGGACGGCGGCCGAGGCGAGGACCGTGAGGACGAGGGCGTTGCCGACCAGCAGCAGCCAGCGGGCGCGCCGGGTCAGGTCCCGGCGGAACAGGCCGAGCACCAGCGCACCGCCGACGACCGCGTTGACCGCGCCGGTGAGCAGCGCGCCGGTCAACTGCCCGAGGAACGGCAGCAGGAGGAAGGGAAAGGCGAGGCCGCCGACGAGGGCGCCGACGTAGTCGGCGGCGGACAGGTCGGCGACCGCGCCGCCCGCGTCCTGGCGGCGGATCCGCTGGATCAGCTCCATCAGCAGCGGGACTTCGGCGCCGATGAGCAGCCCGGTGGCCAGGGAGAAGGCGACCAGCAGGCAGCGCGGCCCGTTGGCCCACATCCCGCCCCAGTCACCGGTCCAGGCGAACACCGCGTACAGAGCCATGGCGCTGCACCCGCCGACGAGCGCGAGGGTGGCCTCGACGGCACCGAAGCCGGCCGCGGCGAGCGGGCGCAGCCGCTTCGCGGCGAGGGAGCCGATGCCCATGGCGAAGACCATGACGGAGAGCACGACGGACGCCTGGGTGACGGAGTCGCCCATCAGGTACGAGGCGAGCGCGACGAGTTCCAGTTCGTACACGAGTCCGCAGGCCGCGCAGACGAACACGCCCGCGAGGACCAGGAACCGTCCGGTGCCGGGCCGCACGGGCAGTCGCGCCGGGCCGCCGGGGCCGCCCGGGGCGCTCCAGGGCGGCGGGCAACCGGGCGGGGCGGGCGCGTGCGGCTCGATCACGCTGCGACGTTACGTCACGTCTCGACTGCGGTTCGTCACCCACACGTGTGGTGCTGGTTTACCGGGGTCGGACATCGGTACGAGATCGGTTCGCCGCACGTGGTTCGGCGGGCCGGGCGGCGGTCGGCAGCCGGATGCCGAGTCGCCGTCGAGGCGGGGTCAGTTGGCGAGTACCGCCGCCGGTACGCGCACGCCCACCTTCGTGCGGGTCGCCACCAACTGCCCGTCCTGCGGGTAGGCGTGCCAGGTCCGCCAGTGGATCTGGCCCTCGTGGTGCTGGGCGAGCAGGGCCGTGAAGGCGTACGGGCTGCCGGGGAAGACGCCGACGAGGCCGTGCGGATGGTCGGAGACGAGGGCCAGCAACTCCTGGGCGCGGCCCGCGAAGGAGCCGGGCGAGAGGACCTCGACGCGGGCCGCGAACTCGTACTCCCAGTCGTCCACCCGCTTGGCGACGCCGAGCGGAAGCGGGGTGCTGCTGCCCGCGATGCACGCCACCGTCTCCGAGCAGATGCCCCGCTCCTCCTCCAGCAGGACCTGGTGGGACGCGCCGAGGAGCCGCAACTGCAGTTTGGTGTCCGCCAGTTCGAGGTCGAGCACGGCCAGTGCGGGAAGCGGCTCGCGCCCCAGGGCCCACGCGAGATCGGCCGCGCGCGTGTCGGTGTAGGAGGTGTTCAGGGTCGTGAGCATGGATCGGCTCCGCAAGCACACAAGGAGAGGGAGAGGGGTCCGCTGCGCCCCGGTGGCACGGCACCGGGGGATGTCGGCCCGGGGCAGCCCGGTCGGCCGGTTTCAGGAAGGTGTCCGCAGATCGTCCGAGAGGCTGCGTCGGTGACTTAGAGGGAATCATGAAGAGTGGCGCCGCCACAGCGTTTTTACCCAAGTTCGTAGGGTTTCCATCCCTCAGAGGGCTCCACAGCTCAACTGTTCAACCACGGCGTGCGCCGGAGCCGGGGAGGCGTGCGCCGGTGCGCCGTGTCTCACGCCCGCAGCCGGGACGCAGGGGTGCCCGGGATTCCGGGAGATCCCGAAATGGCCGTTCGGGACGCGCAGTTGCCGGGGTCGCACCATGCCGGACGCGAGTTGTCCTACAGACATGGGACGCTGCGGACAGCCGCGCGAAGCCGCCCGACAGGCATTCGACGGGTCGTCCGTCCGGGAACCCCTGCCCCTCTCCCCCCTGGCTCCCTGCCCCCTCGGCATGAAAACGCGGGGCCCGCCCAGGTGTGGACCCCGCGTTCGGTGGATGCGGCTCCCCCGTCGTGAGGACGGCCGACGTCAGTCAGCTGCCTCCGCCGCCGCAGCCACCACCGCCCCCGCAGGACGACCCGCCGCCGCAGGAGTGTCCCCCGTGGTGTCCGCCGCCGGACGAGCCGGAGTCTCCCCCACCGGCCCACCAGCTGCCACCGGTGCTGCTGCTGCTCGAACCGGTGGACGCCCACGCCCCACGACGCGTCGTCCCCCGGGAACCGCCCCTGCGGGCCTTGGAGACCAGCGCCCCGACCAGGACGACTCCGACCACCGCCAGGATGATGCCGACGACCATGACGTCACCCTCCTTCCATGTCCCCCGAAGCGGCCCCCCGTGGGCGCCTCGCTCTTGCGTGAGGCGGTGATGCCCTCCCCGCTCCCGGCCCAACACAGAGTTGAGGAACTCCAGAGCTTCGGCGCAGGATGACCGGCATGACCTCCAGCGCGCGCCCCCTCCTGAACCGTCGGCTCGCCGAGTTCGGGACGACGATCTTCGCCGAGATGTCCGCCCTCGCTCTGAGCACCGGCGCGATCAACCTCGGGCAGGGCTTTCCCGACACCGACGGCCCCGAGGAGATCCGGGAGGCCGCCGTACGGGCCCTGCGGGACGGCCGCGGCAACCAGTACCCGCCGGGCCCCGGCGTCCCCGAGCTGCGTACCGCGGTCACCGCCCACCAGCAGCGCCGTTACGGCCTGGCCTACGACCCCGACACGGAGGTCCTGGTCACCGCCGGCGCCACGGAGGCCATCGCCGCCGCCCTGCTGGCCCTGGTGGAGCCGGGGGACGAGGTGATCGCCTTCGAGCCGTACTACGACTCCTACGCGGCGTGCATCGCGATGGCCGGCGGGCGCCGGGTGCCGGTCACGCTGCGCGCGCAGGAGGACGAGGGCCGTTTCCGTCTCGACCTCGACGAGCTGCGCGACGCCGTCACCGAGCGCACCCGGCTGCTGCTGATCAACACCCCGCACAACCCGACCGGCACGGTCCTCACCCGCGAGGAGCTGGCCGCGATCGCCGAGCTGGCGGTGGAGCGGGACCTGCTGGTGGTGACGGACGAGGTGTACGAGCACCTGGTCTTCGACGACGCCGAGCACGTGCCGCTGGCGACGTTCCCGGGGATGCGGGAGCGCACGGTCACCATTTCGAGCAGCGGGAAGACGTTCTCGTTCACCGGCTGGAAGGTCGGCTGGGTGACGGCGGCCCCGGAGCTGGTCACGGCGGTGCGCTCGGCGAAGCAGTACCTGACGTACGTCTCGGCCGGCCCGTTCCAGTACGCGATCGCCGAGGCGCTCTCGCTGCCCGAGTCGTACTTCACGGACTTCCGCGCCGACATGCTGGCCAAGCGGAACCTGCTCGCGGCGGGCCTGGAGGAGGCCGGCTTCCGGGTCTTCCGGCCCTCGGGCACGTACTTCGTCACCACCGACATCCGCCCCCTCGGCGAGAGCGACGGCTTCGCCTTCTGCCGCGCGCTGCCGGAACGCGCGGGAGTCGTCGCCATCCCCAACGCCGTCTTCTACGACCACCGGGAGGCGGGCGCCCCCTTCGTGCGGTTCGCCTTCTGCAAGCGGACAGAGGTACTTCAGGAGGCCGTGAAGCGCCTGAAGTCGTAGCCGCCCGGCTCGACGACGGGCCTCCGGCTGCCGTGGCGCCCGTCCGAAGCGCGCCGCATGATCGGATGACAGGTTCTTCAAAGGTTCTTCATCACCTCCGGCCTACGGTCGGGAGGCTCGCCGCGCCCGCGGTCGGGCGCGACAGGAGGCGGGAGAACCGATGAGGACGAACCGGGTGCTGATGGCCATGGTGACGGCGTCGGTCATGGCGATCACCCTGGCCGGCTGCGGGGGCGAGGGCGACACCCCGAAGGTCCCGACTGCCGGCGGCGACAAGGCGTCCGGCAAGACGACCGCGCCGAGTGGCGGCGACGACGTGGCCGCGTACGTGAACGCCCAGCGCGAGTGGGTGAAGTGTCTGCGGGAGAACGGGGTCGACGCCCCCGATCCGGACGCCAAGGGGCAGGTCGAGTTCGGCGACAACGCGGCGCTGAAGAAGAACACGAAGTTCCTGGACGCCTCCGAGAAGTGCGCCTCGCTCAAGGCGGCCGTCCCCGAGGGCCTCGAGAACGCCAACCAGCCCACGCTCAGCCCCGAGCAGATCAAGGTCAAGCGTGACTACGCCGACTGCATGCAGAAGAACGGCGCCCCCGACTTTCCCGATCCCGGCCCCGACGGGACCGCGCAGGGCTCCGAGTGGAACCAGACGTCGGCGGGAGCCAAGCGTGCCACCCGTGTCTGCGCTCCGATCATCGGTGACCCGGCGGACCAGCCCGCGGGCAAGGGCTGATGGTGGCGGAGACGGTTGTGCAGACCGATCACGAGCACGGGGCGGCTCCCGCGCCGCCGCCGCGTGGTCGGCGCGGACGGCGAACGGTCCTGGTGGCGTCGGCTCTGGTCGTCGTGGCGGCAGTCGCCGTGGTCGGTGCGCTGGGCCTCGGCGGAGGCGGGTCTCAGGCGGGTTCCTCCGCCCCGCCCCGCTCCGGCTCCACCGTCCCGGTCACCCGGACCACACTGACCGAACGCACCACGGTGGACGGCCAGTTGGGCTACGGCGCCGAGATACCGCTGCCCGTCAAGGCGACGGGCACCGTGACCTGGCTGCCCGCGGAGGGCACGACCGTGAAGCGCGGCGGCACTCTGCTGCGCGTCGACGACCGGCCGGTGGTGCTGCTGTACGGGACGCTGCCGATGTACCGGGAGCTGGGCCTGACCGCGGGCACCCGGCAGGAGACCGGGACCGCGGGGGACACCGAGGGCTCGGGCGACCAGGGCCGCACGGACGAGACCTCCGGGGCTCCGGACCCCTCCGGATCGCCGACGCCGGGCGGCGCCGGGGCCGGAGGGACCAGGGCCGGAGGGGCCGGGGGCACGCTGCGCGGGATGGACGTCCTGCAGTTCGAGAGCAATCTCGCCGCTCTCGGCTACACCGGCTTCACCGTCGACGAGGAGTTCACCGACCTCACCGCCCGCGCGGTCAAGCGCTGGCAGAAATCCCTCGGACTTCCCCAGACCGGCACGGTCGGCATCGGGGACGTCGTCTACTCCGCCGGCAAGGTACGGATCGGCCACGCGGGTGTCCGGCTCGGCTCGCCGGCCACCGATGACGTCCTCAGGTACACCGGCACGTCCCGGAAGGTCGTCGTCAACGCCTCGGCGGCGGAGGACTCCTGGGCCGTGCGCGGCGCCGCCGTCACGATCGGGCTGCCCGACGGGAAATCGGTGAAGGGCGAGGTGGCGTCGGTGGGGAAGAGCGCGACCGCGCCCGAGGGGGGAGGCGGGGAGGGTGACTCCGCGGCACCGACGGTTCCGGTGACCATCACCATCAAGGACCAGAAATCCGTGGGACGGCTGGAGAGCGCGCCGGTCACCGTCGAGTACGTGGGGCGGGAACGGGCGGACGTCCTCACCGTCCCCGTTGCCGCGCTGGTCGCCCTGGCCGAGGGCGGCCATGGCCTGGAGACCGCGGACGGCCGGTTCGTCGCGGTGAAGACCGGGCTCTTCGCGGACGGCCGGGTGGAAGTGAGCGGAAGCGCGGTTCGCGAGGGCATGAACGTGAGGATCCCGGAGTGAGCGGAGCATCGGCGGTCGTGGAGTTCGACGCGGTCTCCAAGACGTACCCCGGTGGTGTGGCGGCGGTACGGGACGTGACCTTGCGCATCGGGCGCGGCGAACTCGTCGCGGTCGTCGGCCCGTCGGGCTCGGGCAAGTCCAGCATGCTGAACCTCATGGGCAGCCTCGACCGGCCCTCCGCCGGGCGGGTGCTGGTCGACGGGCACGACGTGGCGAAGCTGACGGACCGTGAGGTGTCGGCGCTGCGGGCCACCCGGATCGGCTTCGTCTTCCAGCAGTTCCATCTGGCGGTAGGGGTTCCGGTCCTGGACTCCGTGGCCGACGGGCTGCTGTACGCCGGAGTACCGCTGCGCCGCCGCCGGTCCGGCGCGGCGGCGGCGCTGGAACGGGTCGGCCTCAGCCACCGCGTCCACCACCTCCCGCACCAGTTGTCCGGCGGCGAGCGCCAGCGGGTGGCGGTGGCCCGGGCGGTGATCGGCGAACCGGCGGTCCTGCTGGCGGACGAGCCGACCGGCAACCTGGACTCCGCTTCCGGAGAGGCCGTACTCGGTCTGCTGCGCGAGCTGAACGCCGCCGGGACCACGGTCGTGGTCATCACCCACGACCGGGAGATCGCGGCCGGGCTGCCCCGCCGTATCGAGATGCGCGACGGCCGCGTGGTGGCGGACACCGCGACCGATGCCGCGGCGGACGAGGCGGTCCGATGACCGACGTCACGTCGAACGGCCCGCCCATGGACGACGCCCCGCCGACCCCGCCGTCCGGCCCCAGCAGGGGCGGCGGACGTGGCCGCGGACGAGCGGGCGATGACGCCGGTGGCACGGGCGGCCGGCTGCGGGCCGCCCGCCTCGGTCCTCAGGACATCGTGCGGCTCGGCGGGACCGGGCTGCGGACTCGTCCCCTGCGGATCTTCCTCTCCGCGCTCGGGATCGCGATCGGCGTCGCCGCCATGATCGCGGTGGTCGGAATCTCCGGCTCCGGCCGGGCGGAGGTGGACCGCCGACTCGACGCGCTCGGCACCAACCTGCTGCGGGTCGCCCCCGGCGACTCACTCGACGGCACCGAGGCCGAACTGCCCCACGAGGCCGTCGCGATGATCGGCCGCATCCCGCCCGTGCAGCAGGTCGCCGCCACCGGCGCGACCGACGCGCACATCTACCGCAATGAGCACATCGCCATCGGACGCACCGGCTCCCTCGAGGTCCTCGCGGCCGACAGGCACCTGCTCCCGGCCGTCGGCGGGCACGTCCGCCGGGGCCGCTGGCTGGATTCCGCGACGGAGCAGTACCCGGCGGTCGTGCTCGGCTCCACGGCCGCGGGCCGGCTCGACGTGTACACACCGGGGACCCGGGTCTGGCTCGGCGACCGCTGGTTCTCCCTCGTCGGCGTCCTCGATCCCGTACCGCTCGCGCCGGAACTCGACAGCGCGGCGCTGGTCGGCTGGCCGGCGGCCCGGACGTACCTGCGCTTCGACGGCCATCCGTCGACGGTCTACGTCCGCGCCGAGGACAGCCAGATCGCGGAGGTGCGGGGCGTGCTGCCGGCCACGGCGTACCCCGAGAAACCGGGACAGGTCCGGATCTCCCGGCCCTCCGACGCGCTCGCCGCCCGCGAGGCCACCGAGTCGGCGCTCACCGGGCTGCTGCTCGGCCTCGGTGGCGTGGCGCTGCTCGTCGGCGGCGTCGGGGTCGGCAACACGATGGTCATCTCGGTCCTGGAGCGGCGCCCCGAGATCGGCCTGCGCCGGGCGCTGGGGGCGACCCGCGGCCAGATCCGGACCCAGTTCGTGACGGAGTCGCTGTTGCTGTCGCTCATCGGCGGCCTCGGCGGGACGGTGCTGGGGACGGCGATCACGGCGGTCTACGCCCTCAGCCGCGGCTGGCCGACGGTCGTCCCGGTGTGGGCGAGTGCGGCGGGGATCGGCTGCACTCTGGTCATCGGCATGATCGCCGGACTGTATCCGGCGGTACGGGCGAGCCGGCTGTCACCGACGGAGGCCCTGTCCGGCTCCTGAGCGGCCCGCCCGTCGTACGAGTCAGGGGCGGCCTCGGTGAGACCGCCCCTGACACACCATCAGTCCTGCTGGCCCGGCACTCCCGCGGGAGTGCCGGCGAACGTACTAGAAGCCGCAGTAGACGAGGCTGCCGCCGTCGCTCAGCAGGTCGTCGCGGACCCAGCCGGACGTACCGGTGGTGTCGTTCCGGAGGTACGTCCAGGTCTCACTGGTGTTGCCGATGCGCGTGTAACAGTGGTAGTCGAGGCGGTGGGTGTTGTAGGCGATGCCGTTGCTGGCGCAGTTGGTGCTGGAGCCGCTTCTCTCGTTGGCCCCGTTGGCCGTCCTGTTCCAGGCGCTGCTGTCCATGTCGGAGGCGGTCCTGCCGCAGGACGCGGCTGCGGTGGCCGGGGTGGAGAGGGCGAGCGGGACGGCCATGGCCACCGCCGCCAGGGCGGGTACGACAGCCGCGATTCGACGCTTCACTTTTAACCCCCATGAATGCGCACTCTGTCGGCACTGCTTCCCCAGGCCGTTGGACGACACCTGAACGAAACAGCGACCACTGCACCAATCGGTGTGCAAGTGGCGTCAGTACGATCACAGTCAAAAAGATGCTGACGAAATCATTCCGCCCGCAACCGTCCAATTACTGCCCATGAGAGACCGAAAACACCGGAAGAGGAAATGCGCCATTCCACAGTCCTTTCGGCGGGAAGCGCCCCCTTGACGAGTATCCGAGTCCCCTTGAGCACACACGTTCCGGCAGATGGGCGGGGTGGCACGCGATGAGCTTCCGGCTTCGGGTACTCGGCCTGCTGATGCTGGTCGCGATGGCCGCCACCGCCGCCACCGGCTGGCTGACCCTGCGTCAGGCGAACCGCCAGGTCCAGGAGAGTGTCACCGCGGGACGGCAGGAGGTCTCCCGGATCACCGGCGACCTCCGCGCGTACGGGTTCGCGCACAGCACCTGGGAAGGCCTCTCGCCGACGGTGAGCCGCCTGGCCAAGGACACCGGCCAGCGCATCCGGGTCGCCACCGAGAACGACGTCCTGCTCGCCGATTCCGACGCGCTCGAGGGCCGTGCCCCCCGCCCGGTGAGCAACCAGCCGCCCGTGCTGGTCGACCCGCGTCCCCTCCTGCGGATCCCCGCGCGACAGCTGCCGCGGACCTCGATGAAGCTGACGGCGACCGCGATCGCCCAGTACCGCGCCGTAGCGGTGTACGCGGCCTGTCTGACCCGGGCGGGGGCCGAGGTGACGGCCCGGCCGGACGACACCGGCGTGCCGCGGATCAGCACAGAGCGCCGGCCGGAACAGTGCGAGGAGCCGAAAGGCGAACCGGACCCGCAGACGCCGCAGGACCTCGAGGTGATCCGGACATGCGAGTCGGAGCAGCAGTTCACCACCTGCCTGC
This sequence comes from Streptomyces sp. NPDC002130, assembly GCF_040296465.1. Classification (NCBI taxonomy): domain Bacteria; kingdom Bacillati; phylum Actinomycetota; class Actinomycetes; order Kitasatosporales; family Streptomycetaceae; genus Streptomyces; species Streptomyces sp. NPDC002130. Next base: position 10,423 of record NZ_JBEOXI010000032.1, on the reverse strand, counting down.
AGCGGGTGTTCAACGAGCGCATGGGCTCCGCCGCCCCGCCACGCCTGGTGATCCGTCTCGGCGTCCGGGACGAGTCCCCGCCCACCCTGGCCGCGGCGCCCACGATGGCCGTCGCAGGCGGCGTCGCCCTCGCCGCCGTGCTCGGCGCCCTGCTCCTGAGCCGGGCGGTGCTGCGCCCGGTCCGTGCCATGACCCTGGCCGCCGGGGGGCTGGGCGAGGGAGACCTGGGGCGGCGGGTGCCCGTCTCCGGCCGGGACGAGATCGCCCAACTCGGCCGTGCCTTCAACCGGATGGCTGAGTCCATACAGGCCGGCGAGGAGCGCCAGCGCCGCCTCACCGGTGACATCGCCCACGAGCTGCGCACCCCGCTGGCCAATCTGCGCGGCTATCTGGAGGCCCTGCGGGACGGGGTCGTCGAGCCGACCCCGGAGCTGCTCGATTCCCTCCACGAGGAGGCGCTGCTGCAGCAGCGGATCGTCGACGACCTGCAGGATCTCGCGCTGGCCGAGGCCGGTGCGCTCACCTACCACCGGGTGCGCGTCGACCTGCGCGAGCTCCTCGAAGCCGCCGGCACGGCTCACCGTGCCCAGGCCGACGCGGCGGGTGTCGCGCTGCGGCTGGAGGCGCCGCGAGCCGTGGACGTCGTCGCCGACGCCGACCGACTGCGCCAGGTCGTCGGCAATCTGGTCGCCAACGCGCTGAGGGCCACGGCACCGGGCGGCACGGTGACACTGGCGCTGGCCCGGCACGGCGATCTCGCGTCCCTTCAGGTGCGGGACACCGGAAAGGGGATACCCGCCGAGGACTTGCCGCATCTCTTCGACCGCTTCTGGCGGGCGGACGCGGCACGGGGCCGCGCCACCGGAGGAAGTGGCCTGGGGCTGTCCATCGCCCGCCAGATCGTGACCGACCACCAGGGGACGATCGCCGTGGAGAGCACCGTCGGCGTCGGCACGACCTTCACCGTCACGCTCGCCACGACCGGACCGTCGGCGGACACCGGCTGATCGACCCCGGTCAGGACCCCGCGCGCGCTCGGGTGGGCGCCAAACGACAGACCCTAGCCGTCCACCAGGCGGTATCCCCGGCCGTACACGGTCTCCAGATGGCGCGGCCTGGCGGGGTCGTCCCCCAGCTTCCGGCGCAGGTTGCGCACATGGGCGTCCACCGTGCGCTCGAGCACGTCGCTGTCGAAGCCGAAGGCGCGCTCGATGATCTGGGCCCGGGTGAACACCCGCCCCGGCTCGCGGGCCAGAGCCTCCAGTATCGAGAACTCCTTGGAGGTCAGCGCCACCGGGCGGCCTGCCACCCGGACCTCGAAGCGGGCGGTGTCCAGTTCGACCGCGCCGACCCGCAGTACCTCGCTCCCGGCCGCGCCGGCTTTCCTGGAGCGCCGCAACAGCGCCCGTACTCGCGCGGTGAGTTCGCGGGGACTGTACGGCTTGGTGAGGTAGTCGTCGGCCCCCAGGTCGAGGCCGAGGAGCATGTCCTCCTCGGTGCTGCGCGCGGTCAGCAGCAGAATCGGTACCTCGTGGGCCTCGGCACGCAGAATGCGGCATACGTCGAGTCCGTCGACGAGCGGCAGCATCACATCGAGAACGATGAGATCCGGCCCCGTCGAACGCGCCCGTTCCAGCGCTGCCCGGCCGTCGGCCACGACCTGCACGGCGTTGCCTTCCCGTTCCAGATAGATCCGGATGAGACGAGATTGTTTTTCGTCGTCTTCGGCGATCAGGATGCGCGCGCTCAACGATTCTCCTCAGCGAGGCCCTGCACGATTCCAGCGCCGTTGATATCAACGCGCCTCCGGAATTCCCACCTCCGGAAAATCCCGGGCCGACCGCACTCGCTGCACAGTACCGGTTGTCACTCGTCGGTCAGGTGCCAGCCCTGGAGGCCGGGCTGGGACAGGATGTCGGTGGCGGTCCGGGTGGCTTCGGACCTGGTGGTTCCCGGCGGGGCCGTGAGGTGGAGGCGGGCGAGATTCTCCTCGAACCCGCCGACCTCGGCATGCCATCCGGCCGGGAGAAGGGATACGAAACGGATCGCTGCCGTCTCTGGCGGCGCCCCGGACGGTCCGGTGATCGACACCTGATGGGGGGAGTTCATGGACAGCTCCGCAGAGGAAGAGAAGGGACGTCGGTGAGGCAGGCTGTCTTCCCACTCACGTGGGAACCACGGGCCGACGGGGAGTCCGTGTCCGGGGCCGGCGCGGCAGGGCCGGCCCCGGACACGGGCCGCGCCCGTCAGTCGGAGGAGCCGCCCTTGGCGAGCCGGGCGACCAGCACGAGGATCGCGACGGCGACAGCGGCGCCGACGCCGTAGCGGACACCGTCGGCGGCGTCGCTGGCGAACAGCACCACCTCCACGCAGGCGAGCACGGCCAGAAGGGCGGCGAGGGAGGTGGTGGAGCGGGAGGCGGTCATCGGATTTCCTTCCGGTGGGGGGTCGGGTTTCTGGCTGTACCGGCGTGTGTGACCGGCGGTTCTGCTGGTACGGGAACGTCAGTCCGTCAGCTTCATGGCCTGGCGGAACGAGAGCTTGCGGTCGGTCTGCAGGAGCGCCCGGCGGTACACGCGGCCGCTCACCCCGACGATGAACACCGCCGCGGCGATGGACAGGACGAGCGCGACGGCGGGCTCCCACCAGGCGGTCTCTCCCGCCAGGACGCGCGCCGGCATGGTGACGGTCGAGGTCAGCGGGAGGAACGAGAGGATCTCGCGCACACCGCCGGACACGGTGACGCCGAGGATGAACACGAGCGCGGTGATCGCGTTCACCGGCGTCGTGGTGGACTGGATGTCCTCGCTCCTGGTGGCGAGCGCGCCCGCGGCGGCGAACAGGCAGGCCAGGACCGCGATGCCCACGACGTAGAAGACGAGGAACCAGCCCAGGCCGGAACTGATGTCGGCGAGGAACTCCTGCTCGCCCGTGAACATCAGGCCGCCGACGCCGACCAGGCAGAACAGCCCCATCTGGGCGAGCGCCAGGAGTGTGGAGCCGACGATCTTGCCGACGAGCAGGGACCGCAGCGGGACGGAGCTGGCGATGAGCTCGACGATGCGGTTCTGCTTCTCCTCCACGACGCTGGTCGCGAGCGCCGCGCCGAGCAGGACCGCGGCCAGGTAGAAGAGGAAGCCGAAGAAGTACGTGGTCATCCGGACCGCGCCCTCGGGCGTCTTGTCGGCCGAGAGCAGCACGTGCTCGACCTGCGCCCCCTCGCTGAGGGCCGCCAGGCTGGTGCCCGCGGCCTGCGCGTTCCGGTCGAGGGCGTTCGTCTGCACCGCGGCGCCGATCCAGGTGGCGGCGATGTCGTTCTGCCCGGTGTCGCCGAGCAGGACCCAGCGGCCGCCCTCGGACAGCAGCCCGGCCTCGGCGTCACCGGACCGCACGGCCTCGCGCACCTGCTCGGCGGACGTCTTCTGCCGGACGGTGATCTCGACGTCCTGGTCCGCCCGGACGGCCAGCTGCTCGGCCTGGCCGGCGATCTGTCCCGCCTGCCGGTCGGCCACCGCGACGGTGATCTTCCCCATCGAGTCGGCCAGGTAGAGCTGGAGTCCGATCGCGCCCACGATCAGGGCGAGGGTGACCAGCGTCGACACGAGGAAGCCGCGGTTGGTGAGCTTCACCGAGATCTCGCGGGCGGCGACGATGCGCCAGGCGGCGGGCGTGGCCGCACGGGAGGGGCCACCGGAAGCCGTGGGCGTGCCCTTCGGGCCGGGCGACGTCTCGGCCCGGTCGGCGGGGTTCGAGGTCACGGTGCTCATGCGGAGGTCATCTCCCGGTAGACGTCGGCGATGCTGGGAACGAGGGGGGTGAAGGCGTGCACGTCGCCCCGGCTCAGGGCCTGGGTCAGGAGCGCGCCGGGGTCGGCGTCGGCGGCCAGCTCGACGCGGGCTCCGTCGGGGAGTTCCTCGACGTCGGTCACGCCGGGCACGGCACGGACCCAGCCGGCGGGCGCGCCGGTGACGAGGTGGTACCGGGGCCTGTCGCGGTGCCGGAGCTCGTCCGCGGTGCCCTTGGCGACGACGTGGCCGGAGGCCATGATCACCAGGTCGTCGCAGAGCCGCTCGACCAGATCGAGCTGGTGGGAGGAGAACAGCACCGGGATGCCGGCGGCGGCGTACTCGCGCAGCAGCTCGGCCATCGTGTCGACGGCGTGCGGGTCGAGTCCGGAGAAGGGCTCGTCGAGGACGAGCAGTTTCGGGGAGCCGAGCAGGGCGGCCGCGATCTGCACGCGCTGCTGGTTCCCCAGGGACAGGGACTCCAGCCGGGCCTGGCTCTTCTCGGCGAGCCCGAGGCGTTCGAGCAGTTCGAGGGTGTGACGGCGGGCCTCGGCGTTGCCCTGGCCGCGGAGCCGGGCCAGATAGACGAGCTGGCCGAGGACGGTCTGCTTGGGGTAGAGGCCCCGCTCCTCCGGCATGTAGCCGAAGTCCCTGCGGTCGGCGGCCGTGACGGGGGCACCGTCCCAGCGGATCTCGCCGCCGTTCGTGGCCAGTACGCCCATGATCATGCGCATGGTGGTGGTCTTGCCCGCGCCGTTCCCGCCGACGAACCCGGTCAGCCGGCCTCTGGACACGCGGAAGGACACCTGGTCGACGGCACGGTGATCGCCGAAGTCTCGTACGAGTTCTTCCAGTTCCAGCATCTGTGTCTTCTCTCAGCTCGGTTGATCGGTGGTTCACGGTGGGGGGACGAGCGGCGGCGGACCACCGCGGGGTCAGGGCAAGGGGTGCGGGGCCGCTTCCCGTGGGTCGTCCAGGCGGGCGGGGCAGCCGGTCCGTTGGACCGCCGACGCCAGCCGGGGCAGGTGCCAGCTCCACGCATGGGTCTCGTCCATCCGCAGGTTCTGGTAGCCGGGGGCCAGCACCTTGACGACGTGCCAGCCCATGGCGGTGACGGCCGGCGGGAGGCGCGGGGTGAGGTCGACGGCGAGCAGGCCGGCGCCGTCGGCGGTCAGGGCCCGCCGGATCTCTTCCGCCCCCAGGTCCCGCGCGGTCGTGGGAGCGGGAAGCGTGCTCGGCTCCTGGAAGCCCGCGACCCAGTCGCGCACGGACGCGTAGGCGGCGCCGGTCAGCATGTGGCAGAGCCGGTCGTGCTCCGTGACGATCGGGGCGCGGTTTCCGCTCTCGCCCTGGGCGCGCAGCGCCCGCAGCGCGGCCCGTACCTGCCACGCCTCCTGGAACGCCTTGGCGGCGGCTTCGGCCGGCCGGGTCGACGCCTTCATGCCGACGGCGGCCAGGGCGCCCGGGCCCTCCGGGTCGATCAGGCAGGCGGTCATGCACCAGAGTCCGGGTACGGCGGTGGGGATGCGGGCGAGGACGGGGGTGAGCCCCGCCGCGCGCGCCCGCTCCCACACCGCCCGGAGCCCGGTGTCGGCGGGCGAGGGGGTGTACGTCGGCAGGCGCAGCTGCCGGCCCCAGGCGACGGTGAGGGCGTCCCGCTCCGTCACCTCGGTCATCGCGGCGGCCAGGGCTGACTCGTGGCTCGCACCGGCCGCCGCCCCGGACGGGCTCGGGTCGAACAGGTCGGCCCGGTGGGCGGGCCAGTCGACGAGGTCGGCGGGGACCAGGACGGGGGTGTCCGAGTCCAGGGCACGGGCCTCGTACCAGGACAGGTCGCACGCCTCGGCGTCGGGGTGGGACAGGGCGTGGCCCGGGTGGTGCGCGTACAGCGTCGTGCCGTCCAGGCGGGCCGCGGTGCCGGAGCGGGCGGGGTGGGCGGCCGAGGGGTGCAGGGCGCGCCGCTCGACGGCCTCGCCCGCTCCGCGCAGCAGGGCGTCGACCCGGGTGGTACCGCTGGCCCCGGCGAACCGGGCGGACAGCGGGGGGTCCAGGAGGAGGGCACCCGGGCCGGCGGTGGCGGTGGTGGTGGTGGAGCCGACCGACCCCGCCGGGCCCGGGGCCCCGGCCGAGGCCGGGTAGCCCGTGGAGCCCGCAGACCCCACCGAACCCGAAACCCCAGCCGAGGCCGCGTAACCCGCGGAGCCCACCGTGCCCGTGAAGCCCTCCACCGCGTGGAGTTCGACCGCGCTGCTCCACAGCGGATCGTCGTCGTGCGGGGGCGTCACCGCGTAGCGCAGGGCGATGCCCGACGCGGGGGCGAGGGTGGCCGGGATGTCGATCACCCTCGCACCTCGACGACCGCGGGGGCGAGGAAGGGCAGGGCGGGGGTGCCGTCCCGCAGGGCGGCGAGGGCCACGAGGACACCCGCCGAGCCGGTGCCCAGGTCCGTGGAGAGGCGGTAGCCGTAGTTGCCGAGGAAGTCGACGCGACCGGGTTCGGCGGCGATCGCCTCCCAGCCGAGGGCTTCGAGGTGGAAGCCCAGGACGTCCCGCTCGGAGGTGCTGCCGCCGTCCTGGAGAGCGAGGATCTCGCCCGCACGTCCGTGCAGCAGGCTGCACGACGTGGCGAAGCCGCCCCGCCGCAGGTCCACGAGCCGGTTCACCGCGGTGCGCAGCCGCTCGTCGTCGGGGGTGTGCCGCAGCGCGGCCCGCAGGGCGAGCACGATGCCGGCGGAACCCTCGAGCCCGGGGCTGAGGAGACGGTCGTCGAAGTCGGTGCGCTCGATGAGCTCCAGCTCCGCGTGGAGTTCGGCCACGGCCCGGTCCAACAGGTCGGTGCGGCCGGTGTGTTCGTACAGGCGCAGCAGCAGGAGCGCGCTGCCGCAGCGGCCGTGCAGCAGGCCGATGCGCTGGGGCGCCGGCGCGTCGGGCAGCCGGTCGGCGAGCTGGAGCGCCCGGCGCAGGCCCTCGTCGTCCCCCCGCCGGGCGGCCAGGTGCAGCGCCGTCAGTCCGAGGCCCGACAGGCCGGTCGCCAGAGTCGTCGTCACGTTGGCGTCGCACCCGGCGAAGGCACGCTCCATGACCGCGTCGGCGGCGTCGGCGTGGCCGAGTTCGTCCAGGGTGTACGCGATGCCGGCGAGGCCGGTGAAGAAGCCGGGGCCGTCGCCGGTGACCTCCCCGGCCTGGGCGAGCAGCCACTCGACGTGCTCGGCGGGCACCTCGGCACCGGCGCGGTGGAGCGCCCAGAGCACGCCGGCCGCCCCGTACGCGAAGGTCACACCCCCGTCGGCGACGATGAACTGCGAGACGTCGCCCGGGTAGAGGCGGTCGGTCCGCTCGGGGGTGGCCGCCTCGACGATGGACGTGGCGATGGTCGCGATCAGGTTCCCGGTCTCCTCCCCGGCGGCGGGCCAGCGCACGCCGAACTCCGTGCGGGCGCCGAGGACATCGTCGCCGAGGCCGCGCTCGATCTGCCGGGCGAAGGACTCGGGGAGGGGAAAGTCACGGACCGCCGCGTCGATCAGCGTGCGGATCTTCTGGGTGCCCCACGGCACGACGTGCGGCATGGGGACGAACATCGTCAGCCGGAGCACGTCGAGCGCGAACAGGTCGACGGCGGGGCCCCGGAGGTGGTCGGGGGCCCGGAAGCCGAGGGAGCCCATGGCCTGCGGGCGCATCTCCTCGGCGGGGGTGGCGGTCTCCATGTCGATGAAGGCGACGGTGTCGTCGGGGCACACGAGGATGTTGCCCGGATGCAGGTCGCCGAAGACCACACCGCGTTCGTGCATGGCGTCCACGGCCTCGGCGACCTGGCCGATGATGTTCAGCGCCCAGTCCGCGTACGCCGCCCTGGCCTGCGGCGTGTTGTCGGTGGTGCCGTAGGGGTGGCGGAGGCGCACGAGGTCCGTGAGCGGGGTGCCGTCGACGAAGTCACGGGCCAGGAAGTGGTGTTCGTTGCCCTTGCGTACGTCTCTCAGCGCGGGAACGGACGCGAGCCCGGCGAGCCGGGACAGCGCCCACTGCTCGCGGTCGAGACGGGCGACGGCGTCGTCCCCGGCCGCGTCGAGGCCGGCGAACGGGCGGGCCTCCTTGAGCAGGACCTCGCTCCCGTCGCGCTTGTCGACGGCGCGGTAGACGCCCCCGCCGTTGGAGAAGTGCAGGGCCTTGTAGACGCGGAAGGGGAAGTCGCCGAGGGTGCGGGCGCGCCGTTCGGCGAGTGCCTCCTGCAGGAACGACGGCATCGTGACCCAGGAGGGGGTGTGGAACCCGGGGCGCCGCTCGTCGGGGACGAGTTCGCCGTCCGGGGTGGTGATCGCGGGGGTGAGGGTCCCGTCCTTGAGCCGGGTGGTCTTCAGGACGAAGCCCCCGTACCGCACGTGGAGCGGGCCCTCCCGCCAGCGCAGGTCGCTCAGGATCGACGGGGCGCGGGTGCCTCCGACGAGCTCCTCCAGGCCGTCCAGGGCCTGCTTCAGCTCCGTCTCGTCGGCGGGGTAGATGGTGATGAACTTGCCGCTGGCGCTGCGGTCCCCGTACTTGCTGCCCCGGCGGGCGAGCGTCTCCGGGTCGGATATGTACTTGTACATCAGCCCGTGCTCGACGCAGTACGGCGCGACGGTGTCGAGGAGTCCGGCCGCGTTGTCGGGGGACGCCGCGACGTGGATCTTCCATCCCTGGTCGGGGACCCGGGAGTCGGGTGGGACGCAGACCGTCCACTCCCGCCCCCGGGTGGCCGTCCAGCCCTCGGGCAGGTTCCGGCCCTCGTGGAAGTCCGCGCCGACGGACTCGGTGGCGGGGGCGTCGTAGAAGAGCGAGTCCGCGCGGCAGAAGTTGATGAACCGGGTGTCGAGCACGGTGTCTCCAGGGTCAGAAGGGCAGGAACGGAAGCACGTAGGTGCGGTGGAGGGACTTCCACAGGGGCACGCTGCCGAGCTCGACCTCGGCGGTGCCGGCGGCCGGCGTGGGGGTGCGGGCGAGGTCCAGTGGGTAGGCGGTCGAGTCCATGACCACGGCATCTCCCATGTCGACGGGGAAGTAGGCGGAGACCGGGACCTCGGCCTTGCCGGACCGGGCGGCTCCCACCTGGGCGGTGGCGACGGTGTCGTTCAGCACCAGGCCGTTCGTCCGCAGCGTCACGCGCTGCCCGGGGCGTATCCGCTCGTCCGCGGAGCTCTGCGGCAGGACCAGGCGGGTGCCGGCGGCGTCGGTGACGTAGGCGGCGGCCACCGTCTGGCCGACCGGCAGGAACAGTGCGGCGCACGCTAGGGCGGCCAGCAGGGTGCAGACGGCTCCGACCCGGACCGGGCGGACGCCGGCGGCTTTCACCTCGGCGGAGAGCCGGACGGCGCCGCGGATCACGATCCACGCGAGGTACGAGAGCCCGCAGGCGGCCAGCAGGAGCCCCACCCAGCCGACCCGCTGGAGGGTGCCGAGCCAGGTGTGGAGGGCGGCGCTCAGGAAGTACACGGGGAAGGCGAGGCAGGCGAAGCCGTACACGACGGTCCAGCGGGTGGGCAGTTCGCGCTGGTACGTGCCGCCGAACAGGAACCGGGCGAGCGTGCGGCGGGCGTCGGCCATGGCGCGGTCGCGCAGGTACGGGACGTCCACATGGCTCATGAGGGCGATGTAGCCGTCGAGCTTGATGAACGGCGTCAGGTTGAGCAGGGCCGTTCCGTAGCTGGTGACCGCGAAGAAGAGCAGGCAGGTCTTGGCGGTGCCGTCCGGCAGGGGCCAGGCCGCGAGGGCCGAGGCGGCCGCCAGGGACGTCTGGACCGCGGGCCCGGCGAGGGCCGTGTGCACGCGCTGCCGGCGGGCCGGGAGGCGCCAGGCGTCCGACACGTCGCAGAAGAACGCCGGCATCAGGTAGAAGAGCATGACGCCGATGCGTGAGGGGCGGCCCCCGTAGCGGATGAGCACGGCGGCGTGGCCCAGCTCGTGGATGGACACGCCGAGCAGCAGGGCGAAGAGCACTCCGGCGAACGTGCCCGCGGACATGGGGCTGTTGAGCGTCACCGCGACCGCGTCCCACTGGGCGGCGAGGGCGGCGACACCGAGCAGGACGCAGAGCATCCCGGCCGCCACCGCGCCCCGGGAGAAGAGGCGGGCGAACAGCGGGCCCATGGCCTGCATCGTGCGTCCCGGCCGCAGCAGCGTGAGCTGGAGCGTCATCGGCGGGACGATCTGGAAGCGGGGGGCGACGGGGGGCGCCGGGGTCTCACCGTCGTCGAGCAGCTTGAGGGAGTCGAGCCGCGAGATCGCGCTGCCCACCCGCTCGGTGTTCCAGGCACCGCCCAGCCGGGCGGCGAGGGCCTCGTGGTCGCGCTCCCCGTCCAGCTCCTGGACGAGATCCGCGACCCTTTCGTTGATCCGTACGTAGCGGGCGCCGTGCTGGAGGACCCAGTCGCCCTGGCCGTCGGCCGGCGAGTGGACCTCGGCGCTCGGGGCGAGGCGGGGGCGCCGCGCGTGGGCCGGGATGGTGGGCGGCGGTGGACTCGTGACAGCGCTCATGGAGTTTCCTTAACGGGACGGCGGCGGGGAGTGGGAGAGCGCGTTGCACCCTTGCGGGGGTCCGGCCGGGCGGGCCGGCCGGACCGCCCCCCCCGACAGCGCTCGCCCCCCGCGGCGCGCCAGGGGGGGCCGAGC
>NZ_JBEOXI010000031.1:0-48184 GCF_040296465.1 Streptomyces sp. NPDC002130 | reverse complement strand
GTCGATGCTGATGGTGGCCCGGGGAGCGGCCGCTGCCAGGAAGTCCTCCACCACCGCCGCTCCCGGTTCCCTGACCAGGGCCAGCGACCCGGTGTGCACACAGGCGGTGTCGGCCAGGTCCACCCCGGCCAGCTCCGCGCTCGTCCACTGCCAGTCGGCGGTGGCCTGGGCGTGGAAGGAGAACGCGGCCTGGCCCCGGGCGTCCAGTTCGGCGACGGCGAGCGTGCTGGGCTCGGCGGCCTCCACGGCGTGCGAGAGGTCCACGCCGGATGCCGTGAGGTGGGCCCGGAAGAGGCGGCCGAACACGTCGCCGGACAGCCGTGCGAGGAAGCGGGCCGGGGTGCCCAGGCGTGCCAGGGCCACCGCCGTGTTGGCCGGCCCGCCGCCCGGCAGGACGCGCAGGGCGAGTTCGTTCCGGGCGGGTGCGGGTTCGGTGAACGCGTCTGCGACGCATTCACCGAGGACGGTGATCTGGCTCGGGCTCATGGGCTGCTCTTCTCTGGGGACGCGCGGAGCGCAAACGGGCATGACCCGGGCATGCCGACGAGCGGCTTCGGGGCGGGCGGCCGCCGAGGGGCGTTGCCGATTTGTGACGAGTGCAAGGCATTGACGTTGCCGGTGAGCGGAGTCCATCATCCTCGCCAAGCAGTGTCAACGATGACATCAGTCATCGTTGACATCGCGGGACGGCAGGCCCCGCTGCCGGCCACCCGCCCGACATCCCGCAGGAGTCGTTCATGTCACGCACCTCTCGTCTGCCCTCCTCACTGCTCCGAGCCGCTGCCTGCACGGGTGTCGCGGCGCTCGCCCTGACCGCCTGTGGTTCCGGATCGGGATCGGGCAGCACGAGCACCGGCTCGGGCGAGGTCAAGGTCGGTCTGATCACCAAGACGGACACCAACCCGTTCTTCGTCAAGATGAAGGAGGGCGCGGAGAAGTCCGCGAAGGCCGAAGGCGTCAAGCTCATGACCGCGGCCGGCAAGTTCGACGGAGACAACGCCGGGCAGGTCACCGCGATCGAGAACATGGTCGCCGCCGGCGTGAAGGGCATCCTGATCACCCCGAGCGACTCCAAGGCGATCGTGCCCGCGATCGAGAAGGCCAAGGCCAAGGGCGTCCTGGTCATCGCCCTGGACACCCCGACGGAGCCGCAGAGCGCGGTCGACGCCCTCTTCGCCACCGACAACCTCAAGGCCGGTGAGCTGATCGGCGAGTACGCCAAGGCCGCGATGAAGGGCAAGACCGCGAAGATAGCCGCCCTCGACCTCGCGCCGGGTGTGTCCGTCGGCGTCCAGCGGCACAACGGGTTCCTCAAGGGCTTCGGCGCCACCGACAAGGACGTCGCCTGTGCTCAGGACACCGGCGGCGACCAGTCCAAGGGCCAGACGGCGATGGAGAACTGCCTCCAGAAGGAACCCGGCATCAACGTCGTCTACACCATCAACGAGCCCGCCGCCCTGGGCGCGTACACCGCGCTCAAGGCCAAGGGCCGGGAGAAGGACGTCCTCATCGTCTCGGTCGACGGCGGCTGCACCGGCACCAAGGCCGTCAAGGACGGCAAGATCGCCGCGACCTCGCAGCAGTACCCGCTGAAGATGGCCGCCGAGGGCGTCAAGGCCGTCGTGACGTACGCCAAGGACGGCAAGAAGGCGTCGGGTTACACGGACACCGGAGTCACCCTGATCACCGACAAGGCGCAGGACGGGGTCGACTCCAAGGACACCGCCTACGGCCTGGACAACTGCTGGGGCTGAGCCGCCGGCTCCCCGCTGACACCGTTCGACACCCCTGGGCGGGGCGGCCGGCCCCTCCTCCCCGACCGGGGACGGCCGCCTCCTCGTCCTCCTGCCGCCCCAAAGGGACGGACAAGGACTTCTGTCTTCCGACAAGGACCTCGCATGACTGCCACGTCCACGCCACCCTCCACGTCCACGCCGTACTCCGACCTCAAAGCGCCGACCACGGCCCGCAGACTGCTCACCCAGCCGACCACCGGCCCGCTGATCGCCCTCCTCCTGGCCTGTGTCTTCTTCTCCGTCTCGACCGACCAGTTCCTCACCGGCGGGAACTTCTCGCTGATCGTCCAGCAGGTCATGGTCGTCGGCACGCTGGCCATCGGCCAGACACTCATCATCCTCACCGCGGGCATCGACCTGTCCTGCGGAGCGGTGATGGCGTTCGGCAGCATCGTGATCGCGAAGATGGCCGCCGAGGGCTCCCTGCCACCGCTCGCCGCGATCGCGCTGGGCCTGGTCGTCTGCGGCGGCTTCGGCATGCTCAACGGGGCACTCGTGCAGAAGATCCCGCTGCCGCCGTTCATCGTCACCCTCGGCATGCTCAACGTGGCGTTCGCGCTGACGCACATCTACTCCGAGGAGCAGACGGTCAGCAACCTGCCCGGCCCGCTGACGGCCCTCGGGCAGACCTTCCCGCTCGGCAAGACCGACATCACCTACGGCTCGCTGGTCACCATCGCCCTGTTCCTCCTCCTCGCCTACGCGCTGAGCAGCACCGGCTGGGGCCGGCACGTCTACGCGCTGGGCAACAGCCCGGAAGCGGCGCGGCTGAACGGCATCCGCACCTCCCGGCTGACCATCGGCGTCTACACCGCGGCCGGTGTGCTGTACGGCATCGCCGCTCTGCTGCTCATCTCCCGCACCGGCGTCGGTGACCCGCAGGCCGGGCAGACCGACAACCTCGACAGCATCACCGCCGTGGTGCTCGGCGGCACCAGCCTCTTCGGCGGACGCGGCTCGGTCCTGGGCACGTTCATCGGCGTCCTCATCGTCGGCGTCTTCCGCAACGGGCTCCAGCTGATGGGCGTCGCCTCGATCTACCAGACCCTGATCACCGGGGTCCTGGTGATCCTCGCGGTGACCGTCGACCAGATCTCCCGGAGGAAGGCCCGATGACCACGACCACCACCGAGACCCCCGTGCTGCAGGCTCGTGGTCTCGTCAAGCGCTACGGCCAGGTCACCGCCATCGACGGCGCCGACTTCGACCTGCTGCCCGGCGAGGTCCTCGCCGTCATCGGCGACAACGGCGCCGGCAAGACCAGCCTCATCAAGGCCCTCACCGGGGCCGTGGTGCCGGACGAGGGCGAGATACGCCTGAACGGCGAGCCGATCCAGTTCTCCGGCCCGCAGAGCGCACGCGCCCACGGCATCGAGACGGTGTACCAGGACCTCGCCGTGGCGGCGTCCATGGACATCGCCTCGAACATGTTCCTCGGCCGCGAGCTGCGCCGCCCGGGCATCCTCGGCAGCGCCTTCCGCATGCTCGACAAGAAGCGCATGCGTCAGGAGGCCGCCGAGCACATGGCCGACCTGAAGATCGGCCTGCGCTCGCTGACCCAGGCCGTCGAGACCCTCTCCGGCGGGCAGCGGCAGGCCGTCGCGGTGGCCCGCGCCGTCGCCTGGGCCCGCAGCGTCGTCGTCATGGACGAACCCACCGCCGCCCTCGGCGTCAAGGAGTCCGGCCAGGTCCTCGACCTGATCCGCCGCGTCCGCGACAAGGGCATGCCGGTCGTCCTGATCAGCCACAACATGCCGCACGTCTTCGAGATCGCCGACCGGATCCACGTCCACCGGCTGGGCCGGCGCGCCGCCGTGATCAAGCCGTCCGACTACTCCATGGCGGAGGTCGTGGCCATCATGACGGGCGCGCTCACCGTCGACGAGGCCGGAGATACTGTCGTAGCGGATTCCGAGGCCGCGAAGGCCGCCGGAGTACAGGCCACCTGACAGCGCAACCCCGCTCTCGCATGTTCCGGCCGAGGCCGCGGCCCGGAACGGGGAGCATCCAGGAGACGGTTTACTCCATGGCAGCGAGCCGCAGACCCACCTTGGCCGATGTCGCCCGAGAAGTGGGTGTCAGCGCCAAGACGGTCTCCCGAGTCCTCAATGAGGACGGGCCCGCCTCGGCTCGGACGCGGGAGCAGGTACTCGCCGCTGTCGCCAAGCTGGGCTTCCAGCCGAACCTCATGGCCCGCAACATCCGCGTCGGCGGTCCCGACACGACCATAGGGCTGGTCATCCCCGACCTGGCCAACCCCTTCTTCGGAGCCGTGGCCCGCGGTATCGAGGACACCGTCCGGGACCGCGGCTTGACGCTGCTCATGGGCTCGTCCGCGGACGACCCCGAGCGCGAACGCGCCCTGACGGCTCAGTTCCTCGCACGGCGTGTCAGCGTCCTGATCGTCGTTCCGTCCGTCGGCGCGGACCACTCCGACCTCAAGTCGCACCGTACGGCGGGACTGCCCGTCGTCTTCCTCGACCGGCCGGGGGTCGGCCTGTCCACGGACAGCGTCGTCAGCTCCAACCGTGCGGGGGCCCAGGAGGGCGTCGCCCACCTGATCGCCCACGGGCACCGGCGCATCGGGTTCGTCGGCGACCTTCCGGTCAAGCTGTACACCCGCCGCGAGCGCCTCGCCGGATACCGGGCCGCCTTGCAGGAGGCCGACATCCCCTACGACCGGTCGCTGATCGTCAGTGCGCACGATCAGCAGGGGGCGGAGGCCGTGACGGCTCAGCTCCTCGAACTGCCCGATCCCCCCACGGCCCTGTTCGCCGGGAACAACATCATGGCGTTCGGCATCGTCGCCGAACTCGCCCGCAGCAAACGCAAACACGTGGCCGTCGTGGCCTTCGACGACGTGGCCCTCGCCGAAGCGCTGGAACCGGCCCTCACCGTCGTCGCCCAGTCCCCCGAGGACATCGGCCGCAGCGCCGCGACCACCGCGCTGGCCCGGCTCGACGGCGACCGCTCCCGGGCCCGCACGATCACCGTGCCCACCCGGCTGGTCGTCCGTGGCTCGGGGGAGCAACGCATCCGGGACGGCGGTCGCTGACGGACCGAAGCGCCTCCCACGAGCGGTGCGGCCCTGGACGGAAGAGCAGTTGAGGGGCCGGCCGGCACCGAGCACCCGGAAATGTGTGCAGGGCAGCTAATTCTGCGAGTTCGGGTACTGTACGGCCGTGGGAGAACGGGCGACCATCGGCGATGTCGCGGCCCGGGCCGGGGTGGGCGTCGGCACGGTTTCGCGCGTCCTGAACGACAGCCGGAACGTCAGCGAGGACACCCGCGAGCGGGTGCTGCGGGTGATTCGGGACCTGGACTACCGGCCCAACCGGCGCGCTCGCGCGCTGTCCACGGGACGCACCCAGAGCATCGCCGTCATCGCGCCCTTCGCCACCGAGCCGTCGGTCGTCGAGCGGCTGCGCGGCATCTCGCACGTGCTGCACGGCAGCGACCACGACCTCACTCTGCTCGACGTGGCCACACCGGACCAGCGTGATCATCAGTACCGGGCGGTGGCGGCCGGGGACCGCTTCGACGGGCTGCTGGCGATCTCGCTCGCTCCCACCGACGACGAAGCGGAGCAACTGGCACGGGCCGGTCTGCCCACGGTGCTGCTGGACTGTGAGCACCCGGACCTGCCGCGTGTGGTGATCGACGACGTGCGCGGCGGCATGCTGGCGACGCGTCATCTGCTGCAACTCGGCCATCGGCGCATCGCGTTCATGGGCGATGTCGCCGACGACCGTTTCCGTTTCAGCGCGAGCGCCCGGCGGCGCGAGGGCTGCGAGCTGGCGCTCAAGGCGTACGGCCTCGCGCTGGAGGAGCGGTACGTCCGCGTCGGACCGCACGGCCGCGCGGTGGCGCACCGCCTCACCGACGAGTTGCTGGCCCTTGCGGAGCCTCCGACCGCGATCGTCACCGCGTCCGACACCCGGGCGCTCGGGGTGATCGAAGCGGCGAGCTCGGCGGGCGTGCGGGTCCCCCGGGAACTGTCCGTGGTCGGCTTCGACGACCTCGACGTGGCCGCCTACGTCGGGCTGACCACGGTACGCCAGCCCCTGCGCACCAGCGGCGACATCGCCGCGCGCCTGCTGCTGGAGCGCATCGGCCGGCCCCTCGGCGACCCCGTCGAGCAGATGCTGGAACTGGAGCTCGTGCCCCGGCATACGACGGCCGCCGCTGGAGCCTGATCCACACTGCCCGACGACGCTGGATCGGCTTCCATTAACTTCCATGGCGCGAAACCGATTACCGCTCGTACGTAAACTTTCACCCCACAAGTTCACCCTTTTCCCGCAAACCTGAGGTAGCGTCAGCCATGGAACCGGCTCCAAAGCTTCCATTCGTTCCCTCTTCCCCCCAAGGGTGACGTATGTACAGAGCAAGACGAGCGGTGCTCCGGCTGGCGACGGGTCTGGCAGCCTTCGCGACGCTGAGCGGCATCATCACTCCCGCTTCCGCCTCCCCCCACGAGGTGTCCAGGACAGGCACACGGCAGTACACCGCCGACGACGACCACACAGCCGTCTGGTCCCGCGCGGACGCCCTGAAACTCCGGCAGGACAGGACCAACACCGCCCCCCGCGTGTCACCCGACTTCCCGGTGATGACCGACAAGGTGTGGGTGTGGGACACCTGGCCGCTCACCAAGCTCAGCACCCGGACCGCCACCTACAAGGGCTGGCACGTCATCTTCTCGCTGACGGCCCCGCGCTCGGTGCCGTTCGGCGACCGGCACTGGTACGCGAAGATCGGCTACTTCTACTCGCGTGACGCCAAGAGCTGGAAGTACGGCGGCGACCTGTTCCCGGCCGGCACCTCGTTCGGCTCACGTGAGTGGGCCGGCTCGACGGCGCTCATCGGCGACAAGGTGCAGTCCTTCTACACCGCCTCCGGGCGCGACAACGGCGGGGTCGACCCCAGCGACGCGCTGCAGCGTCTGGCGCAGGCGACCGGCAAGATCCACGCGGACAAGAACCGCGTGTGGTTCTCCGGCTTCCGGGACCACCGCATCATCGCCGAGGCCGACGGCAAGATGTACCAGACCCTCGAGCAGTCGCAACAAGGCCCGATCATCTACGCCTTCCGCGACCCGTTCGTCTTCCGCGACCCGCGGGACCGCAAGGTCCACCTGCTGTTCGAGGGCAACACGGGCGGTACCGCGGGCTCGTACCAGGGCACCAAGCGTGACCTGGGCGACCTCCCGGCCGGCCACGAGGTGCCGGAGGACTCGAAGTACTACACGGGCAACATCGGGCTGGCCACGGCCACCGGCGACAACATGGAGGACTGGAAGCTCCAGCCCCCGCTGCTCTCGGCCAACTGCGTGAACCAGCAGACCGAACGGCCGCACCTGATCATCCGCGGCGGCAAGTACTACCTGTTCACGATCAGCCACAAGTTCACGTTCGCGCCGGGGCTGAGCGGCTGGGACGGCCTCTACGGGTTCGTCGGCCCGGGGCTGCGCAGCGACTACCGGCCGCTCAACGGCAGCGCGCTGGTGCTGGGCAACCCCGAGGACGCCCCGACACAGCAGTACTCGCACTACGTGATGCCCAACGGACTCGTGGAGAGCTTCATCGACACGGTCCCGACCGCCGACGGCGGGACCCGCTTCGGCGGCACCCTCGCACGCACGCTCGTGCTGTCCCTGAAGGACGACAGGACGAGGCTGGCCGGTCAATTGGACTACGGCTACATTCCGTAAGCCCGCCTGAGCGGAGTCAGGGGGCGGCTGGTTCGATCAGCCGCCCCCTTTCCATGACCGCCGCGGAAAAAGGCTTTGAGCGCGGCGGCGGCCCGCTGCTACGGTCCCGGTCGGACCGTGAAGTCGACGTAGGGAGGTGAGCCCCGTGAACGCAGTTACCCGTGGGCGCTCCCTCAACCCGTCACGGTCCGGCGGCTGACGTTCGGTGTCGCCCGGAGCGCCTGAGATCGAGGCACTCCTGGGAGGGAGACTCCGATGGACACAAAACCTTACGCATCCGGCCTGAGCGAGAACGCGGTGACGATCACGCGCGTCGCGTACCGGCAATGGCACGCACTGGACGACGACCTGGTGGTCGGCCGCGGGCATGCCCACCACCGGCCCGACGGCCGCTTGTTCGTCAGCATCGACGCCTGGCACGACGTCGCCTTCGACCGGCTCGCCGAGGTGATGGTGGCGCACCTGCCGGAGCCGCTGTACACGGTGGTCGACGAAGCGGACGCCGAGCTGACGGCCGGCTGGCGGCGGGCCGGTTTCACGGTCCGGCGCCGCGAGTGGGAGTACGCCGTACCGACCGACCCTCGGGTCACAGGGCTCGAAGGGGTCCGGCCGCCTTCGGGCGTGACGATCGTGCCCGCCGGTCAGGCGGACGAGGGTCTGCTGCGGGAGGTGGACCGCGCGATCCGGGACGAAGTCGAGGCGACTGCCGGGTGGTGGCAGTCGATGCCCGCGGAGGTGATGCCCCGCACCGAGGGCGACACCGTCGTCGACCCGTCGAAGTACGCGGTGGCCGCGGCGCCGGACCGCTACCTGGGGCTGATCCGGGTGGTGACGGCGATTCGGCCGCGCATCGGGCTGGTCGCGGTCCGGGCCGGCGAGCAGCGCCGCGGCATCGCGCGGGCCCTGCTGGCCCATGCGCTGGTGACGGCGCACCGCTCCGGGTTCACCGCGGCCTGGACCGAGGTCCACGAGTCCAACCACGCGGCCACGGCGCTGTTCGAGGGCGTCGGCGCCCGGCCGATGAGCAGCAACCTGGAGCTGGTCCGATGACGAGGAACAAGAACGTCATCGAGGTCGAGGGCAGGGTCGTCGAGTGCCTGCGCAGCGCCATGTTCACCGTGGAGCTGGAGAACGGCCATCAGGTGCTCGCGCACATCAGCGGGAAGATCCGCAAGAACTACATCAAGATCATGCTGGAGGACCGGGTACTGGTGGAGCTCCCGCCGTACGACCTGACGCGCGGACGGATCGTGTTCCGGTACCGGAACTAGCCGCCTGCGGCCACTTCGCCGGCAGGGGCACCCGGAGTCGGGGGTCCCGGCCGTAGCGGTGGCTGACCTCGGGCTTCCGGTCACGGGCTTCCCGTGGCCGGGACTCGGGTGGCGGCTCGGACGTAGGTCGCCGGTCACGCGCTTGACCCTGACACGGTGACAAGGTCTTCACTTGGGCGCAGGAGGTGGTCCCGATCAACACGACCCCGCAGAACACCCGTGTGACCGACGCCCTGAGCGCCGACGACTCGTCGGTCCGGCTCCGGGCGGCCCTGGCGGTCGGCTCGAACCCCGATCCCGTGTTCCTGGACACGCTCGTCGAACGGTGCGCGGTCGAGCCGGACTTCTTCGTACGGGACATGCTGTCCTGGGCGCTGACCCGTCTCCCGCCGGAGGTAACCCTGCCCCGGATCCGCCGGGAGCTCGACTCCGAGCGGCCCCGGGCCCGCAGCCAGGCACTGCACACACTTTCCAAAGTCGGCGACAAGAGCACGTGGGTATGGATCACCCGCGACATGCTGCGGGACGCCGACGACGAGGTCGCGCGGACTGCGTGGCGCGTCGCGGTCGTCCTGGTGCCCGAGGGCGAGGAGAAGGACCTCGCAGCCGATCTGGTCCTGCAGCTCGGCCGTGGCGACCGCGCTGTGCAGCTGAGTCTGAGCCGGGCCCTGGTCGACCTCGGTGAGGCCACCGAGCCCCCGCTGGCGAGGGCCGCGGGGAGTTCCGACCTCGCGGTGGCCGCGCACGCCCGTGCCACCGAACTTCTCCGGCAGAACCCGGAGACCGGCTTCGACGAGGCCATCGACGAGGCGAAGCGCGTGGTCGCACTCGGCGAGGAACGAGCTGCTGCCGAGGCTGCGTCGGCAGCCATCGAGACCTCGGAGACGGGCGGGCCCGCGGCGACGGCCCAGCCGAGGGAGGCCGCAGAGGCGGAGGGGGCGGATTGCTGATCGGCGATGTGGCCCGCCGCTCCGGGGTGAGCGCCCGGATGCTCCGGCACTACGACGCCCTGGGGTTGGTGCGGCCCACAGGGCGCACTGTCGGTGGCTACCGCGAGTACTCCGCCGCGGATGTCCGCAGGATCTTCCACGTGGAGAGCCTGCGGTCCCTCGGGCTCTCGCTCAAACAGATCGGGCGCGCGCTGGAGGACCCGGCCTTCACCCCGTCCGCCCTGGTCAGTGACCTCATCCGGCAGACGGAGGACCGCCTGGCACGGGAGAAGGAACTGCTCGAGCGGCTCCGTGCGATCGACGCATCGACGCCCACCGACTGGCAGGAAGTGCTGCGCATCGTCGAACTCCTGCGGGAACTCACCTCGACCAGTGCCGCGCGCAGACAACAGGCCGTCCTGGCCCCGCCGGAGAACGCGTCGGTCCCCGCCGAACTGCTGGCCGAGGCGGTTCTGACCGAATCCGACCCGCACGTCGCAGGCGCCCTGCGCTGGGCGCTCGCGCGATCGGGCGGCGACGGCGTGGCGACGCTGCGCGCCGCCACGAACTCGGAGGACGCCGGTATCCGGCGGCGTGCGGTGCTGGCGATCGCCGGGATGCCCGAGGCTCCGGGCGCGGTCGAGGTGCTCGCGCACGCTCTCGGGGACCCGGACACGACCGTGCGCAGGCACGCTGCTCTGGCGCTGGGCAGGCAGGGCGTGGTCGCTGCCGTGCCCACGCTCGTCAGCATGGTGGTGGAAGGCTCCAACGACGTGGACGCGACAGAGGTTCTGGGAACTCTGTCCCTGGACCCCGGGTGCACGGACCTGATCACGACCGCCCTGGTGGACGAACTGGCCGCCCCCACCGCGGACTCCGCGACACGGATCCGCCTCGCCCAAGCACTGGTCGAGCTCGCGGGAACAACCGCGCGGAAGGTCCTGCGCCAACTGACCCACGACGACGACAGCGATGTCGCCCTCGTCGCCACCGCCCTCGTCGAAGTTCTCAAGGAGCGCTACCTCGACAACCGCTGACCTCTGTGAGACGACGTCAGAACCAGTGCAGGCAGTGCGGGGAGCGCTCGGCCCGGAAGAGCGTGTCGGCGAGGGTGGCCGCGTCCGGCTGGTGGGCCCGGATGTGTCCGGCGCGCACGAGCGTGCTCGGGGCCGTGCCGCCGAGGTAGACCGAGCCCAGGTCGCGGATGTCCAGGGAGAGGTCGGGCTTCCGGTCCGTCGGGGCGCAGTCGGCCTTGCCGTCGCGGACGGTCAGCAGATGGCGGTCGCGTTCGCCGAGGAACGGGTCGTGGACGTCGAGGACGAGCTCGCCGTCCGTGAACCAGCCGCGCGCGGTCAGCGCACGCGGGACGTCCAGCAGTCGCACCCAGAGCCAGTCCATGTCGCCGCTCACCTGACCGGCACGGAAGTCCGCGAGCTGCCGGCGCAGCGGGTGTTCGGGCGGGAGGTGCTTGAACACGATCTGGGAGACCAGGTCGTGTTCGAGTACGAAACGGGCCAGGGCCGTGAAGACGGCGTCGTCGGTGGCGATGGTCTCGTCGACCGTCAGGGTGCCGGACTCGATCGAGTAGCTGGCGTACCCGTCCGGGACTCCGTCGGCGTCGCGGTGGACAGCGATGTAGCGCGGCTCCGGAGAGATCGGGGGCTGCCCCGCCCGCAGGGCCCACCAGCGGTGCGGCCGGGACAGCGCGCCGGGCTGGGCGCGGCGGTACCGGTCGTAGACCTCTTCCAGGATCCCGCCGCAGTCGGCCCCTCGCAGCACTTCGACCGAGCCGCTGTCCGGGCCGTCGCCCGGGCCGGCTGCCGGCTCGTCGGCCAGTTCGCGGCCCCGGGGCGCGGAGAGGGCGGCCTCGTGGCGCGGCACCGTCAGCTGCGCCGTGTAGGTCGCCGGTCCGTAGCCGAACCTGCCGTAGATCGAGGCCTCGGAGGCCAGCAGCACGGACAGCAGCTCCCCGCGGGCCCGCAGTTCGGCGAGCTGATGCCGCATCAGTGCGGTGAGTACGCCCTGGCGCCGGTGCGAGGGCAGGACGCCGACGGCGGTCACCCCGGGGGCCGGGACGAGGGACCCACCGGGCAGGGTGAGCTCGAAGGAGTGCGTGGCGGCGGTGCCGACGGGCCGGCCGTCCGCCGTCAGGGCGAGTAGGCAGCGGTCCGTTTCGAGCGCCGACCACCAGAGCCCGCCGCCCTCGACCGGGGTTTCCGGGAAGCGCCCGAACGCGGCATGAACGGTGTCGACGAAGACGTCGAGGTCCTGGTCGGTCGTGGGACGGATCTCCATTGCTGCTGCGGCCTCCTCGGGATACCCGCACCACGACGCGTGGTGTCTGGCCACAGTGCAGCGTCGGCCCGTGGTCCGGGCAAGCGAATTACCGTCGGGACCGGTCCGGTTGAGCGTCGCGATGCGCCCCGGAGCGAGTCTCCGTATGGCACGATCCACCGCGTGGAATGGGTGACTCTCGTGGGGACGGCACTGGGAGCGGTGCTCGGTGTCGGCGCGACGCTGGCCGGTGAGCATCTGCGGTGGCGACGGACCGTCAGGGACAACAGGCTGCAGGACCGCCGGGCCATGTACGCGGACTGTCTGGTGGCACTTCGCAGGGCGCACGAGGCCATGCGGTTGATCGCCGAGGAGAACCACACGGACCCGCAGATCAGGGCGGCCAAGATCCGTCAGGCGTTCCAGGCTTCAGGGTGCGACGAAGCGCGGGAGCGGCTCGTCCTGACGGCGAGCGCCGACGTGACAGCGGCGATCGACGCGTCGTACCACTCGCTGCGTCGGATACGCGAAGAACTCGCGTCCGGGTCCACGCTCACGTCCGAGGAGTACGACGCCGCCCGGCAGACCCACGGAGACGCGACCCGGGCGGCTCGCGTGGTCCTCCGCGACGATCTGGCCGCCCTGGAGGCGTGACCGGGCCCGGCCGGTCACTTCTTTTTCTTGTTTTTCTTCGGCGTCTGCTCCTGTTGCCGTTCGTCGTTGCGTCGGCGCTCTTCCATGTCGTCCATCGCTTTGACCACCAGCATCATCTGGCCGGATCCCGGAAGCGTGCCGTATGTGGCGACGTTGCGGTTGAACCGCTTGGGGTTTGCCGCCACCTCTTCTATCGCGCGGCCCCACAATTTGCCCAGGAGTCCCGTGCCATCGCCGCTGGCAGCACCTATCGCGTCGCCGATCCTTCCGTAGATCTCCTTCTCGACAGCGCCGGGTTCCCGTTCCCGCTCGGAATCCGCCATGTGCACTCACTCACCTTTGCCTCGTCGTTCAGCGAACAGGGAGTCGACGGTCGGTCGACATCATTGGAGTCGATCCGGGAATTCCGGGCAAGAACGGATTTCCGTACGCATGTTGGGTGTGCGGTATGTCGTCGACTTCGCCCATCACTTCCGGAAACGGACGGCGGCACGTACCGAAAAACATTCGCACCGGCTCGCGCCGCCCGGTACGGTCACGAGCGCGTTCCTGCTGCGGGCGGCTCGAGAGCTCCGCGCGTGATGGCCCCGGCTGTTCCGACACTGAGAGTGGGTTTCGTCCATGGCATGTCGTATCAGTGAACTCGTGCTCGGCTGCCGTGACCCCGAGCTGCTGGCGCGATTCTGGTGCGAGGTCCTGGACTTCGTCGTACTCGACCGCGAGGACGACGGCACCCTCGAGATCGGCCCGCGCGAAGGGTTCGGCGGCCCGCAGCCGACGATCATCCTCAGCCGCAGGGACGAGCCGGAGGCCGGGAAGTCCCGGCTGCACATCGACGTCAACGCCACCGACCGCGATCAGGACGCCGAGCTCGAACGCCTCCTGAAGCTCGGGGCGCGCCCGGCCGACATCGGTCAGACCGGCGAGGAGCAGTGGCACGTTCTCATGGACCCCGAGGGCAATGAGTTCTGCCTCCTCAAGGCCCGCCTCGGCCCGCTCTGATGACACACACCGTCTGGGTCCTGGAGGGGTTCAGCAAGGCCGACGACACCTTGCAGGTCGAGCACCCCATCAGCCGTGAACAGCTTCTGCTGTTGCGAGAGGTGATCACGCCGGATGCCGACGATCCCTGGATGATCCACTGCTATCCCGTGCCGGTCGAGGTGTGGCCGGCGGTGGACGCGATCCTCCACTGCGGGCCGCCCAGCCCCGAGCTGGACTACCTGACGGGGGCCTACGCGGCCGAGTAGGCCCGTGGGCGGAACCTAACCGCGCAGCGCCAGGTGGTACGAGGAGGCCCACAACACCAGTGCGCTGCCCAGGCCCACCACGACCCGTACGGTCTCGCTCGCGAGGCCGTACGCGACGAGGGCGAACCCGGCGACCGCGACGGCCGTCAGCAGTGCCGCCGTCCACCGGTACTGCCACTGGTCGTACAGCCGGGCGAGCGGGAAGAAGTGCAGGCCCACGACGAGGGCGATGCCGGCGGGGACGGCCTCGGGCCGGCCCGCGGCGTTGGACGCGGCGATGACGGCGAAGACCGCCACGAGCTCGACGGTGTTGACGATTCCCACACCACGCACCCAGTTGGCGGGCAGGTTCACCATCCGGGGCGAGGGCGCGGCGTCCTTGCGATACCCCAGGTGGATCGCCGCCGCGGTGAGCAGCAGCGCCGCCGCCTCGATGCAGAGCGGCACGGCATCCGTCGCCGAACCGGTCCCGGAGGCCGCCGCCACGGCCCACAGCAGGGCGAACAGGGAGAGCACCAGCACGCCGCGGCGGCGCAGACCCCGGGTGAGGGCGAGGCACTCGGCGTCCTTGTCGGACGGCGTGGCGGGTGTCGCGGCGGACGTCGAGGTCACCCGCGGAGAGTACAGGGGCCGGCCCCGGCGTGACGTGGAATTACCCCTGAACCCCTCGAAACATTCGAAGAGTGGGGTTCAGGGTTCGATGCCGTCAGGGCTGCGCATCGCAGGAGATCATCTCGTCGCAACCATAAACCCCCTCTGAACAGCGGTAATTCAGAGCAACTCGCATCGACGATTTTGCGAACCTTTCGCAACCGGCGTCGAAAGCATTGACAGTTGGAAGGGCCCGGCCAACACTCCCCGGTGACAGAGCTCCCCCGTCGACCCACCCCACTCGGACGAGGAGGAAGCACCCCCATGAAGAAGTCACCAGGCCGCTTCCGGCTGCTCATCAGCAGCACCTGCACCATGCTGCTGGTCGCGGCCGCGGCGCTCACCATGCCGGGCACCGCGCACGCCGACACCGTCGTCACCACGAACCAGACGGGCACCAACAACGGCTACTACTACTCGTTCTGGACGGACGCGCCGGGCACGGTCTCCATGACCCTGTCCTCCGGCGGCAGTTACAGCACCTCATGGCGCAACACCGGGAACTTCGTCGCCGGCAAGGGCTGGAGCACCGGGGCCCGCCGCACCGTGACGTACTCCGGCACGTTCAACCCGTCCGGCAACGCCTACCTGACGCTGTACGGCTGGACGGCGAACCCGCTCGTCGAGTACTACATCGTCGACAACTGGGGCACCTACCGGCCCACCGGCACCTACAAGGGCACCGTCACCAGCGACGGCGGTACGTACGACATCTACAAGACGACGCGGTACAACGCCCCGTCCGTCGAGGGCGTACGAACCTTCGACCAGTACTGGAGCGTACGGCAGTCGAAGCGGACGGGCGGCACCATCACGGCGGGCAACCACTTCGACGCGTGGGCCCGGGCCGGGATGCCGCTGGGCAACTTCAAGTACTACATGATCATGGCGACCGAGGGTTACCGGAGCAGCGGCAACTCCAGCATCAGGGTGGGGCCTTGAGGACGAGGCCGATGCCGGCCGTGCTCGTGACGGTGGCGGCCGCGGCCCTCACCGTCACGACCGTCACGGCCTCGACCGCCGCCCCTGCGCGGGCCGCCGCCTGCACCGGCTACGTCGGGCTCACCTTCGACGACGGCCCTTCCGGCAACACGACGAAGCTGCTCGACGCGCTCGGCCGGAACGGGCTGCGGGCCACGATGTTCAACACGGGGCAGTCCGCGGCGGCCAACCCGTCCCTGGTCCGGGCGCAGGTGGCGGCCGGCATGTGGGTCGCCAACCACAGCTACACCCACCCGCACCTGACCCGGCTGAGCCAGGCACAGATCGACTCCGAGATCGCCCGCACCCAGCAGGCCATCGCCAACGCGGGAGGGGGCACGCCGAAGCTGTTCCGCCCGCCGTACGGGGAGACCAACGCGACGGTGAAGTCGGTCGCGGCCCGGTACGGCCTGACCGAGATCATCTGGCACGTCGACTCACAGGACTGGAACGGCGCGAGCACCGACGCGATCGTCCAGTCCGCCGCCCGCCTCACCAACGGCCAGATCATCCTGATGCACGACGGGCCCGCCAACACCGTCGCCGCCATCCCCCGCATCGCCCGGACCCTGACCTCCCGAGGCCTGTGCGCGGGAACGATCTCTCCGCAGACGGGCCGCGCGGTGGCCCCGACGTGAGCACACGGCGCGACGGCACCCGACGCCGTCGCGCCACAGGGCGGTCTGGAGGATCCTAGAGGGGCTGCCCGGGGGCAGCCCCTGCACCACCGCTCGCCGCATGCCGCTCCGACGCCACCCTGAGCAGAGTCTCGCGCAGCGCCTCCCGGGTGCGCCCTCGGGTCTTGACGGCATGGCAGTTGGGGCAGAGAGCCACCATCTGGCTCGGGTGGTCGCGGCCGCCCCGGGTGAGGTCGACGACGTGGTCGACTTCCAGGATCGGGTGGTCGTGGTCGGTCACATCGGCCGGCTGGCCCGTGCAGTCGGGGTTCTCGCAGCGGCCCCGGCTGCGGCTCAGGACCAGATAGCGGGCGGTGCGGGAGCGGACCGGACGGTGGGTGGTGCCGGTGCGGCGGCGGCCGTGGGTCTGTGCTTCCCGTTCCTCGACGAACGTGCAGCCACGCTCGTACTCGGCCGCGGTGAGGAGCCAACGCTCCGGTGCGCGGCCGGACCCGGTGCGCGGTTCGGCCGGGTCGACGTCGTCCAGGCCCACCTCGGTGAGGAGCGGGGCTGCGTCGAGGTCCTCGAAGAAGGTGCCCACGAGTTCGTCGAGGACGGCCAGACGCGTCACGGTGGAGTGCCGGAACAGGTCGTACACGGGCTCGGCGAGGCCGCCGAGGGGCTGGTTCGTGGTGAACCAGCGCTTCACCCTCGCGTCCCCGTGAGCGGTGGTCACCGGGTCGGTGTACTCCCGCAACTCCCATACGCCGTCCCGGTGCAGGGACGCGATCGGGTAGTCCGGGCGCGGCCGTTCACCCCTCAGCCCGTGCCTTTGCAGCAGGAGCTTGAGGGCTGCCTCGGTCTCGGTCCAGGGGAGGAGCCGGGGCTCGCCCCGCAGTGCTCGGCCCATGGCCCACAGCAGCGCGATCGGCTTGTACAGGGCCCGGTGGCTCGCCGAGCGGTTCACCTGCAGGTGGGTGATGCGGTGGATCAGCTCGTCGTGGGCCGGCCCGCCCGCCCCCGGCCCGTCGACGACGTCGTAACCGAGGCGCTCGAGCCGGCGGGCAGCGTGCTCCGCTCCGCCGGAGAAACCCGGTGTGTCGGGCGTCAGGGGGCGTTCGCCCGGCAGGAAGCCGTGTGCCGCGCCGACGATCGCCTTGGAGTCGTACCGCCTGCCCTCGTGCACCAGCACGTAGCGACGCGCACGCCGGAACCCGTACGTCTTCAGGAAGGCGTCCCGCCCGAGCCGGTCACACTCCTCGATCGCCTTCTCGATCTCGACGCGCGATATGTCCGAGAGTGCCATGGCGGGAACCCTACGCGACGGGACTGACAGCGCAGGGGCCTCGACGAGAGCCTTCTCAGTGCCCGCCCGGCGGCATCGCCGGCCGAGCCGAACTCGCCGTCCCCTCGGACGCACGGGCTGCGGATGCGCGCGCTGGTGTGCGACGTACTTGAGTACGCGTGCTCATGACGGGCCCCCGCCGCCCCCCGATCCTGGGTGTATGAGGAATCGGGGAATCGTTGCGGCCGGAGCCGCGCTTGTCGGTGGTGTGCCTGTGGCCGCCTGGGGACTGATGGGGCAGCAGAACTACGCCGGGCTGCCGGCCAGTGAGCTCGACTACGCGTTTCAGCCGTGGGACATCGGGGACGGCGTGGCCGCGGTCGCCGGTGGGCTCGCGCTGGTGCTGGCGGTGGGCGGTGCGGCGGTGCTCGTGCGGGCCTCGCTGCGCGGGGCGATGGACCAGCGCTGGTGGGGCGTGCTCGGGCCGCTGGTGGCGCTCGGGCTGATGGCCGGTGTGGGGTGGCGGATCCTGACCGCGGGGGGCATCGGAGCGAACATCGGAGCCGGGCTGCTGATCATCTTCGGTACGCCGATCGCCGCCGGGCTGCTGCTGTGGTCCCTGGCGTGGTCCTTCTGGCTGGTCACCCAGCGCCACGGGCACGAGGGCGGGTTCGGTGGCGGAGAAATGGGCGGTGTCGCCTCCCGCGGGGTGTAGCCGCGGGGCCGTGGCCGAAACACCACGGCGGACCGCTGCGGGGAAGGGCAACGGCCCTGCCCTGTCGGGAAGTTCCCCTAGGTTGGTGGACCGGTCCCCCTTCCCCACCCCCCAGGAGGCCCCGCCGTGTCCGACGACAGCCTGCGTGACCGCATCGACACCTCCAAGCCGCACTCGGCCCGCTTCTGGAACTACTTCGTCGGCGGCAAGGACAACTACGAGGTCGACCGCGAGATCGGCGACCAGATCAAGTCGATCTTCCCGGGGCTCATCGACGTGGCGGTCACGAGCCGCCGGTTCCTGGGGCGGGCCGTCACACATCTGGCCGGTGAGC
The DNA here is from genome assembly GCF_040296465.1 of Streptomyces sp. NPDC002130. Taxonomy (NCBI): domain Bacteria; kingdom Bacillati; phylum Actinomycetota; class Actinomycetes; order Kitasatosporales; family Streptomycetaceae; genus Streptomyces; species Streptomyces sp. NPDC002130. The sequence continues at coordinate 29,714 of NZ_JBEOXI010000031.1, read as the reverse complement.
AGGGCGTACGGCAGTTCCTGGACGTCGGTACCGGGCTGCCCACCGCCGACAACACGCACGAAGTGGCCCAGCGCGTCGCCCCGGACTCCCGGATCGTCTACGTCGACAACGACCCCATCGTGCTGGCCCACGCCAACGCGCTGCTCACCAGCACCCCCGAGGGCAGGACCGCGTACCTGGACGCCGACCTGTACGACCCGGAGGCGGTCCTGAAGGCCGCCGCCGGCACGCTCGACCTGTCCCGGCCGGTCGGCCTGATGATCCTCAACACGCTCGGTCACGTCGCCGACTACGAGCGGGCGCGCGAGCTGGTGCGGCAGCTCATGGCCGGGCTTCCGGCCGGCAGCCACCTGGTGATCAGCGACAGCACCGCGACCAGTGAGGGCATGATCGCCGCGTCGGAGGCGTACAACGCGAGTGGGGCGGTGCCGTACTACGTGCGGCCGGTCGCCGAGATCGCCGGGTTCTTCGAGGGGCTGGAGATGGTGGAGCCGGGAGTGGTGAGGGTTCCCGAGTGGCGGCCGGAGGGTTCCGCGGGCGCCGGTGCGGGTTCCGGTGCCGCCGTTGACGCCTACTGCGGGGTGGGGCGTAAGCCGTAGGTTCCCGCCGTCGTCGTGTGCCGCGCCGTGGGGGCTCGTCGCGCAGTTCCCCGCGCCCCTGGGTGGGACCGGTAGCGTCCGTCGCCCGTCCGGGCCGGTCAGGGTGGGGCGTAGGCCGTAGGTCCCGCCGTCGTCGTGTGCCGCGCCGTGGGGGCTCGTCGCGCAGTTCCCCGCGCCCCTGGGTGGGACCGGTGCCGTCCGTCGCCCGTCCGGGCCGGTCAGGGTGGGGCGTAGGCCGTAGGTCCCGCCGTCGTCGTGTGCCGCGCCGTGGGGGCTCGTCGCGCAGTTCCCCGCGCCCCTGGGTGGAGCCGGTAGCGTCCGTCGCCCGTCCAAGTCGGTCACCCTGGGTGAGGCCGGTGCCGTGCGTCGCCCGTCCAAGTCGGTCACCCTGGGTGGGGTCGGTGTCGTGTTTCACCCGTCCGGGCCGGTCGTCTCAGTCCTTCGTCTCCCCCGCCCCGATAATCAGGACATGCCCGCCCCTCCCCCCGTCGCCGAGCCCCTCCCCGAGCCCGTCGGGCGGTTGCTCGGTGATCTGGTGGTGGTGGGTGGGGGTTACTCCCTCGTTCTCGCCGGGAGCTACGCGGTGCTGGCGCACGGGCTGGTGGGGCGGGCCGGGCGGGACGTGGACGTGGCCACCGAGCACCCGGCGGCGACGGAGGTCATCGCGGACGCCGTCCGGACCGGGCTGGTCGGACGCGGCTGGCTCGTGCAGACCCTGGAGGCCGGGCCGCTGTCCGCCCAGTTCCTCGTGACCGACGCGCCGAGCGGCGCGGAGTGCGAGGTCGCCCTGCGCAAGGAGGTGCTGTGGCGCCCGCCCGTGGCGACGGAACTCGGGCCGGCGCTCGCCCTCGACGACCTGGTCGGCACCCGGGTCCGGGACCTGGCCGACCGTGGGCTCGCACGCGACCTGGTCGACGTGCACGCCGCCTCGGCCCGCTGGAGCCACCCCGAACTCGAGGAACTGGGCCGCCGCCACGCCCCCGACACGTTCGACCTCACCGACCTCCAGGCCCGGCTGACGGGCACGGACTGGCTCGACGACAGGGCGTTCACCGTCCACGGCGTCGACGCCTCCTCCGTCGCCGCGCTGCGCCGCTGGGCTCAGGAGTGGGCCGACGACATCGCCGAACGCCTCATCGAGGGCGAGGCCCCGGACGAGGAGTGACCCGCAGCCCCGCACGGCGACCTACCGGTCGGTACCCTGACCCGATGGGGAACGGGGCAGCCGGGCAGGTGGGGGTCGTCGCCGCGCTGGTGCGCACGGCGTTCCTGGTCGACGGTGTGTACGCGGAGGCCGGCCGTGCGTACGGACTTACGCCGCAGCAGGGGCAGTTGCTGTGCGTGCTGCTGGGCCGGCCGTACGGGATGAGCGAGTTGGGCGAGATGCTCGGGCTGGCCAAGTCGAGTCTGACCGGGCTGGTGGACCGGACGGTACGGCGAGGACTGGTACGGCGGGAGGCCGACCCGCGCGACGGACGGGCCGTGCGGGTGGCTCTGACGGATGAAGGCGCCGCGCTCGCCGGGAAGTTCCACGCCGAGACCTGCCGTCGTGTGGAGGCCCTGCCGTCCGGGCTGAGCGGCGCCGAGCGGGACCGGCTGGCCGTCCTGCTGTCACGGGTCGTGGTGGACAACGAGGTCCCCGAATTGTTCGCGCAAGCCGCGAAGGTCCCGGTCTCCGGCGTCGACTAGCGGGTCCCGTCGCCGGCCGGCCGACGGACTTCCACCGCCCTGGACTCCTCCCGCTTCCCCGCGCCCATCAGCGACAACGTCACCCCCGCCGATCCCACGGCCATCGCCGTCATCGCCGTAGCGGGGGACGTCAGTTGGGCCACCGACCCGGCGAGCGCCGCCGCCACCCCCTGCATCGTGAGCATCCCCGCCGAGTGCAGCCCCAGAGCGTGCCCCGTGAGCCCGTCGGGAGTGAGGGCGACCAGGCGCTCCTGCTGCACCAGGCTCGCGCCGAACCCCACGGAGGCCAGCGTGACCGCGGCCGCCGCGAGCGGCAGCGCCGGGTGCAGGAGGAACGGCACGTACGGAACGGCCAGGAGCAGCAGGAGCGGGAAGCCCAGGCGGCGGCGAAGGCGCGGTGGGAACACGCGGCCGACCAGCACGTCCCCGGCGAGCATGCCCAGCGCGGCGCAGGCGAAGAGGGTGCCGGCGGAGTCGGGGGCGTAGGAGACGTAGAGGGATTCGCAGCCGACGACCAGGCCGTTGGGGATCCACAGGGCCAAGTAGACCTGGCGGCGGGGCGGGGAGGACCAGAGCAGCGCGTTGGCGCGCCGGGTCGCCGCCACCGAGGGGCGGCCCGCCGTACGGGGTGGGCGACGGGTCAGGCCGAGGTGGACGACGGCGGCCGCCAGGAAGTACAGGGCAGCCGCCGCCAGCAGCGACAGCCGTGGGGACAGCAGGGCCACGAGGGCGCCGCCGGTCGCGTAGCCGGCGATCTGCATCAGGCCGCTCATCATGTTGAACACCGAACGGCCGAGCAGATAGCCGTCCTTGGAGAGGATCTCGTTGAGCAGGCCCCAGCGCACTCCCCCACCCACGGACTCCACCAGCCCCTTGAAGAAGACGATCACGAAGATCGTCCAGACGGGCAGGCCGGGCAGGGCCAGGGCGGCGGTGGCGGCGGCGAAGAGCAGGGGCAGGGCCGTCAGGGCCGCGCGCGGGGGCAGCCGGTCGGCGGCGGAGAGCAGGAAGGTCGCGCCCAGCACCTGCACCAGCGACGAGCCGAACATGCTCACCGCGGACAGCAGCGGTGACTCGGTCGCCCGGTACACCAGGACGCCCAGGGCGAGTCCGCCCATGGTCTGGGCGACCGTCTGGGCCGACGCGGCCAGGAAGAACGGGCTGAACTCGGGTGTGCGGAACAGTTCGCGGTAGCTGCGCATACGCGGAGTCTTCGACGCGCCTGTGCGCCTGGTTATTGTTTCGCGCAGACGCGAAACGTCGCGGAAGGGATCGCGGAGAGGTCCGCGGCGCGGTCCGCGGAGGAGCTCGCGCACGGGCTCGCCCAGAGGCTCGCGGAGGAGCTCGGGCACGGGCTCGCGCCCAGGCTCCCCGAGCAGCTCGCGCACGGCTCGCCGAGAGGTTCGCGGAAGGGGTGGCCGATGGGATGGTGGCAGATCAACGCCGACACCCTGGCGGGGAGCCGGTTCGTGATCTCGCCGTTCGCCGAGGCCTTCGCGAGTCTGCGGCTGCTGCACGCGGCCGAGGCGGCGCATCCCGGCGAGCGGCGGTGGCTCGACGCCCATCTGCCGGCCTACCGGCGGCGGCTGGGGCGGGACCCGGTGACCGCGCAGCTGGTCAGCGCCGGGATCGGGCGGGAGTGGACGGCGGACTTCCTCTCCCCCGCCCCGCGCGACGGGGAGACCTTCGAGCAGGGCGTCGCGCGTGTGCGGGCGGCCGACCCGGACGCGGCCCGCGCGGACCTGACGGTCTCGCTGCGCGGCCCGGTCCCGGCCCGGCTGCACCGGGACGACCTCCCGGAGCGTGCCGCGGACCTGCTCACGTACGTCTGGACGACGGCCGTACGGCCGTACTGGCCGCACCGCAGGCACATCCTCGAGGCCGATGTGGTCGCTCGGACCGCGCAGGTCAGCCGGGGCGGCTGGGCGAGTGCGCTGGACACGCTGCGGCCGGGGACGCAGTGGCTCGGGAAGAACCGGCTCCAGGTGAACGCGCACGAGTACCCGCCGCGCGAGCTGTCCGGCGCCGAGCTGGTGTTCGTGCCCATCACGATTCAGCGCATCGGCTGGGTGGCGTGGGAGGGCACGGACCGGTACGCGCTGGTCTATCCGTGTGCCGGGGCACTCGCCGACCCCGGCGGCAGGCCCGTGCCCGCGAGCCTGGGCGCGCTGCTGGGCACCGCCCGCGCCGGTGTGCTGGTCCGGCTGGGCTCGCCCCTGAGCACCAGCCAGCTGGTCGCCGTGACGGGGCAGGGCCTCGGCTCGGTGGGGCGGCATCTGCGGGTGCTGCTGGACGCCGGTCTCGTGGAGCGGCGGCGAGCGGGCCGGTCGGTGCTGTACTCGCGGACGGCGGCGGGGCAGGTGCTGGTGGAGGCCACCGAGGCCGGGGCCCGGCCCGGCACCCGCCGGAGTTAGCATCCGCTCATGACGACAAGCAACGGTTCCTCTCCCCTCGACGTCGAGATCGGTGCGCTGCAGGGCGGTTCCGCCGACCTGTCCCAGTACGCGGGCAAGGCGGTGCTCGTGGTGAACGTCGCCTCCAAGTGCGGCCTGACACCGCAGTACACGGGCCTCGAGAAGCTCCACGAGCAGTACGCGGCGCGCGGCTTCGCCGTCCTCGGCGTGCCCTGCAACCAGTTCCTCGGGCAGGAGCCCGGCAGCGCCGACGAGATCGCCGAGTTCTGCTCGGCGACCTACGGTGTGACCTTCCCGATGACCGAGAAGGTCGAGGTGAACGGTGAGGGGCGGCACCCGCTGTACGACCGCCTGACCGGCTTCGCCGACGCCGAGGGCCACAGCGGGGACATCCGCTGGAACTTCGAGAAGTTCCTCATCGGCCGGGACGGCAGCGTCGTGGCCCGCTTCTCGCCGCAGACCGAGCCGGACTCGGCGGAGGTCGTGGCGGCGATCGAGGCCCAGCTGGCCTGAAGAAGGGCCCGCGGCGCGTTGACCTTGCCCCTGGGGCAGGCCCGAGTGTCCTCGTCATCGGGCGGAAGAGCCGCCCGGTGACGGAGGATGCCGTGGTGGACGGACCGGACCGGGAACTGCTCACCATCGGGGCGTTCGCCGCACGCGCCCGCCTGTCGGCGAAGGCCCTGCGGCTGTACGACCGGCTGGGCCTGCTGGCCCCGGCGCATGTCGACGAGGCCACCGGCTACCGCTACTACCGCGCGGGCCAGGTCGAACGGGCCCGGCTCGTGGCCATGCTGCGGCAGCTGGACATGCCGCTCGCCCGGATCGCCGAGGTGGTCGGGGCGGGCGACGGGCCCGCTGCGGCCGGGCTGCTCGGCGCCTACTGGGCGGACGTCGAGGCGCGGGTGGCCGGGCAGCGGACGCTCGCCGAGTACCTCCGTGGACGACTGTCGGGGAGGAGCTCCGAGATGTACGGGAAGTTCACGGTCGAGACGGTGGAGATGCCCGCCCAGGTGGTGATCTCAGAGAAGCGGCACACGCTGGCGGACGAGCTGCCGGCGTGGATCGGGGCGGCGCTGGGCCGGCTGGAGGAGGCGGCCCGGGAGTGCGGGGGCGTGGCCGGAGTGCCGTACGTCGCCTACCACGCGGAAGTGTCGATGGAGAGCGACGGCCCCGCTGAGGCGTGTGTGCCGGTGGCCGACGAGACGGCGGCCCGCGCCTGGGCGGAGCGGCGGGGCCGGGCGTGGGAGACGGCGGTGCGGGTGGAGCCGGCCCGGCGGCTGGCGTACACCAGGATCACCAAGGCGCAGGTGGCGCACCCGCAGATCCTGGCCGCGTTCGAGGCGGTGGAGGAGTGGATGGCGGCGCGGGGGCTGACGGTGACCGGCCCCTGCCGGGAGCTGTACTTCGCCGACTGGGAGGCATCGGGGCCCGGGGACCCGGTGTGTGACGTGGCGTTCCCGGTGAGCTGATCTCCCTCTCGGAGATCTCCGGGCACAAGCGGAGCCCTCTCGGCTAGGACGGCGATGCTGGTCGAGAGGGCTCTGTCGGTGGTGCTTGTGGTGCTGCCGATCGCGGGGTCAGGCCTTGACCGAGGCCACGAAGGCGTTCCACGCGTCGGCGGGAAACGCGAGCTTGGGGCCCTCGGGGACCTTGGTGTCACCGAGCTCCAGGGCCTCGTCGACGGTCGACCTGACCATCACGCACGCGCCGTTGTTGTTGGTGTAGGAGGAGGTCGTCCACGTTTCCGTGGCGCCCAGACGAATTGCCATGTTCGCTCCGTTGCGAGTTGCGTTTACGCCAACCTGTGCTGGTGGTTGGCGTGATCGACGCTACTCGCCACCCTCCTCGTTCGGCGCAGCCATTCACTCGACCGGATGGCATATTCCAGGGGAGTCTTCCAGTCAGGCGTGTCAGGGGTGTAGCATCCCGCGCCCCGCCCGACGGAAGGTCATCCTCCGGCTCTGGCTCAGCGCGCGTACTCCTTCGCCACGCGCTCGATGAGCTGCCGGGACTGGTCCACGTTCAGCGACTGGGCGCGCAGGTGCTCGTACATCACCGTGTACTTCTGCACGTCCAGCGGCTTCTCCAGGTACAGGTCGCTGGTGACGCCCTCGATGTAGACGACGCTCGAGTCGGCCGCGTCGGCGAACTCCAGGATCGAGTACTGGCCGTTGATGCCGGCGTGCGCGCCGACCTCGAACGGCAGGACCTGCACGGTGATGTGGGGCAGCTGCGACATCTCGATGAGGTGCTCGAGCTGCTCGCGCATCACCGGCCGGCTGCCGACGATCCGGTGCAGGGACGCCTCGTCCAGGACCACCCACAGCCGCAGCGGTTCGGTCTCGGCGGTGATCCGGCCCTGCCGGCGCAGCCGCACCTCGACGCGCTTGTCGTTGTCGGCCTCCGACGCCTCGGGCGAGCCGCCGCGGATGATGGCCTCGGCGTACGCACGGGTCTGCAACAGGCCGGTGATGATCTGGGGTTCGTAGACCCGGAGCGACTCGGCGTCCGTCTCCAGGCCGATGTAGACGCTGTAGGGGATGTCCCCGAAGGCGTGCCACCAGCCCTGCTGCCGGGAGTCCTTGGCCATCTGCATCAGCGAGTCGACGATGCGCTGGTCCTCGACCTCGTAGACCCCGCACAGGTCGCGGACGTCGCGCTGGCTGATGCTGCGCCGGCCGTTCTCCAGCCGGCTGATCTTCGACTGCGACACCAGCAGCCGCTCCGCCACCTCTTCGGCCGTCATGCCCTTGAGCTCGCGGAGCCTGCGGAGCTCCTGGCCCAGCCGGCGCCGCCTGACGGTGGGATTGACATTGGACGCCACGGGACGTGCACCTCCGGCTGCGTGCCTCTACTTTGCGTATCTGCTGTTGAGCAGACTGCCACCAAGGTGCTTACTACCGCTGGGAAACGGTGGATATGCGACGGGTACACGCCAGTCGGGGCACGGCACGCCGAGCGGGGCGGAGAGAGTGTGCGCTCTCTCCGCCCCGCTCGGACAGCGGCTCCCGTGACCGGGTTCGTGGGTCCCGTTGTGCGTGCCGGTCGTAGGTCTTGCGGGCGCGGCGCGCGGCTCAGTGGGCCACGGCGCGCGCCATGGTTCCGTGGCGCGGCTGCATCGGAACGCCTCGGGCGGGTTCCGTTGCGGGCCTGGTTCCGCCGGCGGCCTGACGGCCGGGCGGTGCCGGGCTGCGACGCGGCTGGGCCGCGACGCCGTTCTGGACGTCCATCACCGCGTGCGCGACGAGACCGCCCATGGGGTCGTGCCTGATCAGGTCCCTGAGCCGGGAGCGAGAGGAACGCCCCTCGTTGCCCGGGTACAGGTGCTTGCCGAGGCCGACCGCGTGAGCGAGGGCGGCGAGTGCCGCGGTCCGCGGGTCCGGCGGTACGCCGGTGCGGATCGCGGAGTCCAGACGGGACCTGATCTCCCGGCTGATCTCGGTGTCCGTCGCCTGGTAGCGAGTCGTCGGCAGCACTCCGCACATCTGGCCGGCCACGGCATGCACCATGCCGCACCGCTCCAGATGCGAGAGGTAGGTCTGGCGCAGCCCCAGTCGCGGCCCGCCAATCCAGTTCACTGCCCGCACGGGAGCGCCACGCCTTCGCAGCAACTCCAACGCGCAGTCCAACGTTGGGTCTCCAGTCGGCCGTGGTGCCACCACGGCGATACGATCCCCGTCTGGGGCTATCCGTCCGGCCAGCGCCAGCTCTACTAGCTGTGCTCCGGCCAGACCGAGGTCGAGCGACTGCGGCTGTGCGGTGGTACCCGTGGTCGGGTCCAGCGCCAGCAGCAGAAGCTCCTCCGGAAGTGTTCTGCGGCTCCTGCCCATCCATGCCTCCCCGCGTGGATGAAAGACAGGGTGACCCCTCTCACATTGGTCTGTCGAGGGTGCGTGACCGGTTCGTAGTGGAACCAGTAGGTATGTCGTTCTCGTCTACCGGATGGGTTTGGCCCGCACACAGGACACTGGTACATGGTTCGGACAGCGCCGGAGCGGTGTCACGGGCGGCGGTTCACGGTTCGGTACGCGCACGCGGGGAGTGCGGCGCGAGGAGGAGGCATCGGTGGCGGGCGAGTCCCCCGACAGGTCGAAGCAGCGCGAGTCGTCGGCACGAAGGACGTCGGGGAGCGCGAGTCCGGTTCCGGAGGCCAGGAGCGAAGCCGCCGACCCGCGGCTCGCGGTGGCCCGGGACGCGGAGAAGTCCTCGGCACGAGGCGGCGCCGATACGGCGACCCGTGTGCTGTCCACGCGGACGGCGGAGGAACCGGAGAACTCCGAGCGGCCCGAAGGCGACTCGGACGCGGAGCGCGCCGCGAGTGGCTCGGACGTGGAGGACGCGGCCGCCGACGCCGGGAGCGACGCGGACACCGAGGACGCGGCCGCCGGTGCCGGGCGCAGTGCTTCCGGCTCCGCCGACGGGGCCGGGGGCGGTGGCTCCTCCGACGGCGAGGGCGGTGACGGGCGGCTGCGGGATGCCGTGGCCGCGTGGGTCGCGTCGGCGGACGGTGAGGAGGCTGCCGCCGAGGGCGGTGACGAGGTTCCCGCGGCCGAGCGCGCGCAGAAGGCCGGGAAGCCCGAGGAGACCGAAGCGGACGCCCAGGAGGCCGGGAAGGCCGACGCGGGCGCCCGGGGCGGTCAGGAAGCCTCCGAGGGCTCGGGAGAAGACGCGGGCGCGTCCGAGGGCCCCGACACGGGCGACGAGGACGGCAAGGAAGCCCCAGGGGCGGCGTCCGAGCGCTCCGAAGCGGGCCGGGACGACGCCGACGAGCCCGAGGCGGACCGTTCCGCCACAGCGGACGGCGGGAGCGGCGCGGACACCGCGGACACCGCGGAGGCGAACACGGACGAGCGGGCGGCCGGGTCCACCGGCGGCGCCAAGACCGCGCCCGAGGCCGCCGGGACCCACACGGACGCCGAGACGAAGGCCTCCGACACCGAGGCCGAGGCCGAGTCGAAGGTGGCCGACGCCGAGGACGACGCTGCCGAGCGGGCCGGCGACAAGGGCCGCGCCCCCGTCGACCCCCGTGTCTCCACCGCCACCGACGCAGCACCGAAGGCTGCCGGGGCGAAGACCTCCGGCGCCGAGACCGCCGCCGACGTCGACGCCGTCGAGGACGAGCCCGAAACGGACGAGACCCCGAAGTCCGGCGCAGCCACCGGAACCCCCCAGGACAAGCCCGGCGCAGGCAAGGCCGCGAAGCCCGGTGAAACCACCGGTACCGCGACGGGCAAGCCCGGCACCGGCAAGACCCCGAAGGCCGCCGGTGCCGCCGCCGCGGGCGACGTCGGCGAAGACGACGGCGACGCCCCCGCCGAGCCCCCCGTCGACCAGCCCACCGCCGTCTTCAAGGCCCTGCGGCCTCCGGTCGATCAGCCCACCACCATGCTGAAGCTCGGGGGTGCGGCCAAGGACCTCCCGAAGTCGGACCTCCCGAAGACGGATGCTCCGAAGACGGATGTTCCGAAGGAGGCCGCTCCGAAGACGGACGCTCCGGAGCGGGACGCCGAACGGACCAGCAAGTTCGTCGCGCTCAAGCCGCTTGACGACCCGGCGGCCAGGAAGCCGGTCGCACCGGCCGAGGCCACCGCGCCCGTCCCCACCGTCGGCCCCGAGCGGACCACGCAGCAGCCGCTGCCGCCCAAGCCGCCGCTGGATCTGCTGGCCGAGCTGACGAACACCCCGCCGCCCCCGGAAACCCCGCTCCGCACGGCGGCCCGGCGGGTGAAGATCTGGACGCCGCTGGTACTGCTGCTGGTGGTCGTCTTCGCGGTCGTGCAGAGCGTGCGCCCGCTCCCCGCGCCCACCCTGGAACTCACCGCCAAGGACAGCTACACGTTCGAGGGCGGCAAGGTCGACATCCCCTGGCCCGCCGACGGCCAGGCCGCGCTGGACGTCCAGGGCATCGGCACGTTCGGGTCCTCCGGCGAGCAGAAGCCCGTCCCGATCGCGAGTGTCGCGAAGGTCATGACCGCCTACCTCGTCCTGCGCGAGCACCCGCTCAAGAGCGGCGAGGACGGCCCGAAGATCCTCATCGACCAGACCGCCGAGGACCAGTCCGACGCCGGCCAGGAGTCCACCGTCGATGTCACCAAGGGCGACCGGATCACCGAGCGGGAGGCCGTGGAAAGCATCCTCATCGCGTCCGCGAACAACGTCGCGCGACTGCTCGCCCGCTGGGACGCCGGCTCCGAGAAGGCGTTCGTGCAGAAGATGAACGACGCCGCCAAGGACCTCGGCATGAAGAACACGACCTACACCGACCCGTCGGGCCTGAACAACACGACCGTCTCCACGGCCGTGGACCAGGTGAAGCTCGCCAGGGCCGCCATGCAGCAGCCCGCGTTCCGCGAGGTCGCGGCGATGATGTCGTACGTCGACTACAAGGGCACGAAGCACGACAACTGGAACCGTCTGGTCGGCTCCAACGACGTCACCGGCATCAAGACCGGCACCACCACCTCGGCGCTCGGCAACCTCGTCTTCGCGGCCAAGAAGGACGTCGACGGCGAGACCCACCGGATCATCGGCGCGGTCGTGCGCCAGCCCGCCGGCGGCCCGGACAACACGATCCTGGGCGCCGCGCTGCACGAGGGCGACAAGCTCATCCGGGCCGCGCAGGGCGCGCTGGAGTCGGCGACGATCGTGAAGAAGGGCGACGTCGTCGGGTACGCCGACGACGGTCTCGGCGGCCGGACGCCGGTCGCCGTCACCGAGGACGTCACGGCCGTCGGCTGGGCGGGCCTGTCCGTCAAGCTGACGTTCGCCGGGGACGACCTGCCGCACACGGCCAAGGCCGGCACGAAGGTGGGCACGCTCACCGTCGGTGACGGCACCACCAGCGCCGTGAAGGTCCCGGTCGCCCTCCAGAGGGACCTGACGGAGCCGGGCTTCGGGGCCAAGCTCACGCGCATCGGCTGACCGCTGCGCGACCCGCACCACCGCACCCCGCCCGGCAACGGCCCGTCCGGGCGCCGCCCGGCGGGGTGCGTGCTAGCGTCCCGAATCGGGACAGGTCGCCGCTCGCGCAGGCGATGTGGCGGAAGCCGAGAACAGAAGACGGGACACGGGGAGTGCCTTCGAGTGGCCACTGCGGAGCCGACACGCGCAGACGACACCGGACCGGGCTCGGTATCAGGCCCGCGAATACGCCTGCCCGAAGCGCCGGAAGTCGATGCGCCGGAAGCCCACGCGTCTGACGGCAGCGCGTCTGAAGACAGCAGGGCGGGGTTCCAGTGGCCCGCCCCCGTACTGGCGCTGCGTGAGCGCATGCTGCGCCACCCCGTGCTGTCCATCACGGGCCTCGCCGCGGCGCTGCACATCCTCTGGTTCTTCACGTTCGCGAACAGCGGCGGCGATCTGGCCGCGCAGGACGCGTGGGCCGAGTTCGTCGGCCGGCACCCGGACTCGGCGTACAACCTCGCCTGGTACGGCGGGATGCACCCGGTGTCGTACAGCGTGGTGTCGCCGTATCTGATGTCGGTGCTCGGCGTGCGGACGACGATGATGATCGCGGGGACGGTCTCGGCCGGTCTGCTGACCCTGCTCCTGCTGCGCAGCCGCTCCGTCCTCAACCCGCTGTGGGCGTCGCTGGCGGGCGTGTTCGGGCTGTTCTGCAACGCGGTGTCGGGGCGGGTGACGTTCGGTCTTGGCATGATGTTCGCGCTCGGCGCGGTCGCCGTCGTGTTCTGCTGGCCCTACCGGTGGCGGTACAAGCGCTGGGCGAAGGCGCTGAGCGCGGCGCCGCTGGCCGCGCTGGCCACCATGGCCTCGCCCGTCGCGGGCCTGTTCGTGGGCCTGGTGGCGGTGGCGCTGTTCCTGCAGAAGCGGCGGCCGGGCGCGTGGGCGCTGGGCCTGGCGCCGACCGCGGTGGTGGGGGTGTCGGCGTGGCTGTTCCCGTTCTCGGGCACGCAGCCGATGGTGATCGGCTCGGTGCTGCTGCCGCTCGCGTTCTCGGTCCTGGCCTATGTGCTGGTGCCGCGGGAGTGGAAGACGGTCCGGCTCACGGCAGCGGTGTACGGCCTCGGGGTCGTGCTGGTGTGGCTGATCAGTTCCCAGATTGGTTCGAACATCACCCGGCTGGCGATGCTGTTCGCGGGGGTCGCGCTGGTCGCCGCGCTGCCGTTCACCGTGCCGCGCAGCCGCAAGTGGTACGCGGCCGTCGTGGCGCTGTGCGGTTTCGGTGGGTGGATCGGCTTCAAGACGGTCGACGACATCGTGCACACGGCCCCGGCGGCGTCCTGGTCGCGTGAGCTCGCGCCGCTCGTCAACGAGTTGCAGCAGGTCGGCGCCGAGAAGGGCCGGGTCGAGGTCGTCCCCGCCCGCTCCCACCGCGAGGCCTCCGCGCTCGCCCCGTACGTCAACCTGGCCCGCGGCTGGAACCGCCAGGCCGACATGGAGCGCAACCCCCTCTTCTACGACGACACGCTCAACTCGGCGAACTACCACGAGTGGCTGAAGCGCTGGGCGGTGCACTACGTGGTGCTGCCGAAGGGCGAGCCGGACGGTGACGGGGGGCAGCGGGAGCGGGCGCTGGTGCAGCGCGGGCTGCCGTATCTGACCCAGATCTGGGGCAACGACACCTGGCAGCTGTTCAAGGTGACCGCGCCGACCCCGCTGGCAGAGCCGAACGCGGTGGTCGACCGGGCCGAGCAGGGCGAGATGATCCTCCAGGTGAAGAAGGCGGGCCGGATCCTGGTGCGCATCCCGTACTCGCCGTGGCTGAGCATCGTCGACGTGGAGGGCAAGAGCCTGAAGCCGCCCCAGGAGACGGAGGAGTCCAGGAACCGTCCCGAGGACGAGCCGAAGACGTATGTGAACGTCAACGGCTGCCTGACGGAGACGGAGGAGGACGCGCAGGGCGACAAGTGGACGGAACTGCTGGCCCCGAGGGCCGGCACGTACCGCCTGGCGGCGCCGTACCAGCTCCCGCGGGGGACGCCCTGCCCGGAGGAGCTGCGAGACGAGCAGCGCTGAAGCACACGGCTGCCAGACAGATGTGCCCATGGAGCAGACGCCCCCGCAGAGTGGGTTGCTGCCATAAAAGTGGGTAATATCCCGCGCAACACCGGCCGGTGGGGGGCCTCGACGGCGTGGGTGGTGGGCAATGCGAGCCGTCGGCCGTCCCTGATCACCTCTTCCTCCCTGGCTGCACAGGTGTGCTTCAGGGGGGAGTGGTGGCATGTTCGACCTTTCCGAGAAGAGCCTGTTAGGGCGGCTGGCCCCGGAAGACCGGCAGCAGTTGCTGACACTCGGCACCAGACGTCAGTTCGAGGCCGGCGGCGTCCTCATACGCCAGGGCGAAGTCGCGGACATGGTCTACGTCCTACTGGACGGCTTTGTGAAGGTGACCGCGATCAGCGAGGAGGGGCACCTGGTCTTTCTCGCCGTACGGTCTCAGGGGGAGCTCGTCGGCGAGGTCGGCGTCCTGGACGGCAGTCCTCGGCCGACCACGGTGACGGCGACCGGAGCGGTTGTGGCGCTGGGCGTCGGCGGACCCCCGTTCCTCGGGTTCCTCGCCCGGCGTCCTTCCGCAGCAACCGTGGTCACTCGGAGCGTGACCGAGAAGCTCAGGTTCTCGATCCGACGACGGCTGGAGGACGTCGGCTCCGTCCGCGCGCGTCTCGCCAGGGTTCTGCTCGACCTCGGCGCGCGCTGGGGCCGGCCGGGACCACACGGGACGGAGATCGCGGTCGGACTGAACCAGGGCGAAATAGCGGCCTTGGTGGGAGCAACGGAGCGCTCGGTGAACGAGGCATTCGCGGACTTCAGGTCGCTGGGAACGCTGTCCATCGGTTACCGGCGCGTGGTGATCCACGACTGGAGCGGCCTGCGCAAAGCGGCGGGCAGCACCGTCTGAACCCACGCCGAAGGTTTCTGGTCAAATCCCGCAGCAGGACGGGGAGTCGGCGACTCTACTGTTCTTTGATGGGGAACCCACCGTTTGCACCAACCATGACCCCGTTCGCCCCGGACTCAACGGAACTGTCTGCATCTGCCTCCCGTGGTGGATGCGACCGCACGTCATCGCACGACAAGGGGGGAGAACCATGGACCGCAACGTCAGTACCTCAGCACAGGTTCAGATCACCCAGGAAGGCGCCACGACGGTGACGCTGCACGGCCTGGCTCCGCGCACACCCTTCCGGTTCTGCCTGGTCGACAAGCGTGGACGGGGAGTCGCGGAGTCTCCGGAGTCACTGACGGACGAGAACGGGGTGGCGGCGGGTGTGCTGCCCTGGACGGTCGACTGGTCGAAGCTGCGCTGTGTCGTGTTGCTGCCGCTCACCAGCAGCACGATCGAACTGCCGGAGCCCGCCCATGCCGATCAGCACCGGCCGACGTACACCGACGAGCGACGCACTTTCACGGGCCTGATGCGTCGCGGCCTGAAGGAAAGTGGCCTGGAGCAGGCTCTGAGCCGCGCGTTCGCACGAACGCCCCTTTCAGGACTGCCGGTCCCCCTGCGGAACGCGGTGGAGGAAGCCCGCGGCTACGGGCCCGGCCGGGTGCTGGTGATTCAGGAACGCGCCAAGGACCAGCCCGTTTTCGCCGTGTACCACCAAGCCCCGCAGCAGCGTCCCCAGCTCGTCGAGCAGGTGTCGGCAAGCGTTGTCGGGCCCTGGCAAGGTACGTCTGTCGCCTCCTGGCCGGCAGCCGGGTCGGCCGACACACGCGCCTGGGAAATCAGCTGACACGACCTGCGAGGAGGAAGTGGCCGTCATGGCATTCAGCGACGTGCTGGGCATGTTGGACGACTGGTTCGACGACGCGATCGACTGGGTCTCGGAACGGATCGAAGAGATGCTGGTGGCGACATTCACCGCGCTGGGGTCAGCAGCCGCCTGGGTGGTCAACGCCGTCGGACGGTATTTCAAGAGCGTTCTCGACTGGTTGTTCGGCTTCTCATGGGTCCGCAACGGGGCCAAGAAGCTGATCCTCTGGCTCAAGGGCGATGAAGCAACGGCATTCAATCTCTCTGAATACCAGATCCAGGAGCTGAAGACCTTGGATCAGCTGAAGAGCATGCCACCCACAGCGAAGCGGACCGTGACGCTGACCGAGACCGAGCGTCAGGCGTTCAGCCAGACAGGTCTGAACGCCGGAAAGCTGTACGTCGTCGATCACCACTGAACCGCCGGTGACGGCGCGCAGCAGAAGAGTCGGGGGAAGCCATGCGGATCATCTCGTTGTTCCCGCCCGAGTTGTCGGGGTCACTGGCCGAGCAGATCAAGGAAATACTCCCGGAGAAACTGCTGGGTGAGGCAGTCCGGCTGGTTCTGGCACCGTCGTGGTCGGAGATCGAGAGTCTGGCGCACGGCGCGTCTCATGTGGTCTTTCTGGAGTCCGAGAGCCGGTTCGCCCAGAGGACTTCGCAGGTGCGCGCCTTCGCGGTCTCCGGCTATCACGACCAGGAGCAGGGCGAGCAGATTCTCGCCCAACTCCAAGAGGTGCCGATTCGTCTGCCCGCCGGGGTGCCGCTACTGCACGTCCACCTCGACGGCGGAGACCCGGGGGCGCACGATGACCGTGCCGATTCCGCCTCGGACCGGCGCGGCACCGATCCCGCGTCGCTCTACCAGCTGGTCCGTCCCCGGGCCGGTCTGGACGACCTGGTCCTCACGGAGGCGACCAAACGCCGGCTCCTGCGCAATGTCACCGCGCTCCGCCATCGCGAGACCCTGCTGGACTGGGGTTTTGGTGACATTCCCGGCTACGAGAACCGCTTGGGAAGTTCCCTGAACTTCGTCGGCCCTTCCGGGACCGGGAAGTCCCTGGCGGCCAGGGCCGTCGCACATGAGCTGGGCCGCCCCCTGCTGGTGGTGGACTACGCACAGCTCGAATCGGCCTATGTGGGCGAGACGTCCAAGAACATCAAGGCCGTCTTCGACGCGGCCACCGAGGAGCAGGCCGTCCTCTTCTTCGACGAAGCGGATTCCTTCCTCGGCGCCAGGGTGCAAGAGGTCCGCCAGTCGTACGACACCGCGGTGAACAGCACCCGGGCGGTCATGCTCATGCGACTTCAGGATTTCGACGGCGTGGTGCTCTTCGCCACCAACCTGCCCACGAACTATGACCAGGCCTTCTATCGCCGCATCCTCGATCACGTCGAGTTCCCACTCCCGGACGAGCGGTCCCGCGCCCGCATCCTCGCACTGCACACTCCTGCGCGCCTGCCCGGGAAGGAGTTCTTGGACTTCACCGCACTGGCCGCGTGCAGCGAAGGGCTGAGCGGCGGCGACCTGGCCAACGTGATGTACCTGGCGTCCCTGCGCCTACTGGAGCGCATCAGTGGCGGGGACGAGCAGGCCATGCTGGTGCAGACGGACGTCATCGAGGCGGTGGATGACGTCCGCAGCGGCAAGAGCTTGATGAACGAGGGGCGCCAGACGGCCGGGCGACTGCGCGAGCTCACCGACCGGGACCTCGGTCCTGCCCCGGGTTCCCCGGAGGGCGGATGAGGTCCGAAGACCTCGGGACTCACCGCAGCTCGGCCACGTACCGGTCCGTGCCCGGCACCGTCGGGATGAACGGCGCGACCAGCTCCACTCTGCCCAGGCCTGATTCCGCCACCGCCGCGTCGAGGCCGGTGAAGGAGGGGTCCCAGCACTCCCTGGGGTCGGTCTGGAGGAACCACAGGAGCGTCAGGCGGGTGTCGACGCCCTCGACCTGTTTGACGTACGTCATGCGGTCGCCGGGGAGGGGCGTGGGGCGGAAGACCGTCACCAGGGCGGCGGGGGAGCCCGCCAGGCGCTTGGGGAGGTGGCGGGTGCGCAGCCACTGAAGGAGCGGGGCGCGTTGCTCGGGAGTGTCCGCTTCGACGACCTGGAGGACCAGGCCCGCGTAGGGGTGGTCGAGGGCGTGGACGTCCCGGGGGCCGGCCGCTCCGTCGCGGTACACCGTCACCTCGTGGTTCTGGAACGCCGTGAGGACGTGCGTGCGGTCGTGGTAGACGCGGGCGTCCCGGTTGAGGCGCTTGTTGACGGCGACCGTCCAGCGCATGTGGTCGTCGTAGCGGCCGGCGGTGATCCAGTAGGTGGAGAGGTAGCAGCCGGCGGTGACCGGCTGGGCGATGGCCGACTTCTCGGGGTAGCGCAGGAGCTGGAGGTCCCGGGTCGCCACCCAGCGGCGGCCCGCCTGCATCCAGGGCATGGCCATCGCGCCGGCGTAGTAGTGGTCGTCCTCGTACCAGCGGTTGTAGGCGTACTCGTGGCCGGGGTGCGGCTCGACCATGGTGATGAGGGCGTGCCCGGGGTGGGTGCCGTAGGGGCCGACGGCGGCCAGTTCGGCGTACAGCTCGCTGCGGGTGTCCTCGCTCATGCCCTTCCCCTTCGTCGGTGGCTGACCCATACTCTGACGCTCCGTCAGATATAGCGCCAGGGTTCCGGTCCGGGAGGTCCTGCCATGTCACTGCTCGCGGGGAAGACGGTCGTCGTGTCGGGGGTCGGGGCCGGGCTCGGACGGCAGGTCGCGGCGGCCGTCGTACGGGATGGGGGGCGTGCCGTGCTCGGGGCCCGGACGGAGGCGAGCCTGGCGAAGACGGCCGCCGAGGTCGATCCCGGCGGGGCGTGCACCGCGTACCGGGCCACGGACATCTCCGACGAGGCGCAGTGCGAGGCGCTGGCCCGGCTGGCGCGGGAGCGGTTCGGCGGGATCGACGCCGTCGTGCACGTGGCCGCGCTCGACAGCTACTTCGGCGGGCTGGAGGACGCCGACTTCGAGTCCTGGCGGTCCGTGCTGGACGTGAACCTGCTGGGCACACTGCGGATGACGCGGGCCTGTCTGCCGTCGCTGAAACAGGGCGGTGGATCCGTGGTGTTCGTGGGGACGCAGTCGGCGGTGGCCGCCCCCTCGCAGGTGCGGCAGGCGGCGTACGCGGCGTCGAAGGGGGCGCTGACGAGTGCGATGTACTCGATCGCGCGTGAGCTGGGGCCGCACCGGATCCGGGTCAACACCGTGCTGCCGGGCTGGATGTGGGGGCCGCCGGTGCGGGCGTACGTGCAGTTCGCGGCGCAGTCGGAGGGTGTCCCGGAGGCGGCGGTGCTGGAGCGGCTGACCGAGCGGATGGCGCTGCCGGATCTGGCCACGGACGCGGATGTGGCGGACGCGGTGGCGTTCCTGGCGTCGGACAGGGCGCGGGCGATCACCGGACAGTCGTTGCTGGTCAACGCCGGGGAGCTGATGCGGTGAGTTCATGTGAGTGAACGGTAACCATCACACAGAACTTCTTTACCTCCCTTTGACCTGACGCTCACTTGTCGTGTTCACGCGGCAGCGCCCACGATGAGCGCCGGGCTGATCCCTGGGAGGGCGCACATGAACGGTCTCGACTGGGCCGTGCTCATCGGCTACTTCGCCGTGATGGTCGCGATCGGCGTCTGGTCGCACAAACGCGTCGACAACGTCAGCGACTTCTTCACCGCCGGCGGCAAGATGCCGTGGTGGCTCTCCGGCATCTCGCACCACATGTCGGGCTACAGCGCGGTGATGTTCACCGGGTACGCGGGCATCGCCTACACCTACGGCGTCACGTCCTTCGTCACCTGGTCCTTCCCCATCGCCCTCGGCATCGCCATCGGTTCGAAGCTGTTCGCCCCGCGCATCAACCGGCTGCGCTCCAGGCTCCATGTGGCCTCCCCGCTGGAGTACCTGAAGAACCGCTACGACCTCAAGACGCAGCAGGCGCTGGCCTGGTCGGGCATGCTGCTGAAGATCGTGGACGTGGGCGCGAAGTGGGCGGCGATCGCCACGCTGCTGTCCGTCTTCACCGGGATCTCCCTCAACCAGGGCATCCTCATCACCGGCGGCATCACGGCGGTCTACTGCACGATCGGCGGCCTCTGGGCGGATGCGCTGACCGAACTCGGCCAGTTCGTCATCCAGTTGCTGGCCGGCATCGCGATGTTCGTGGCAGTCTTCGTACGCCTCGACGACCACGGCGGCTTCTTCGGCGTCTGGGACTCGCCGGAGCTCCAGGGCCACGGGAAACCGCTGGTCGGGCCGTACGGGACGGTGTTCCTGCTCGCGTTCCTCTTCATCAAGCTCTTCGAGTACAACGGCGGCATGCTCAACCAGGCGCAGCGTTACATGGCCACGCCGAACGCCAAGGAGGCCGAGCGGTCGGCCCGCCTCTCGGCGATCCTCTGGCTGGTCTGGCCGCTGGTGCTGTTCTTCCCCATGTGGATGTCGCCGCTGCTGGTCGAGTCGCAGAAGCAGGACGGCTCGGACTCCTACGCCCTGATGACCGAACAGCTCCTGCCGCACGGCCTGCTGGGCCTGGTCATCGTCGGCTTCTTCTCGCACACCATGGCCATGTGCTCCTCCGACGCCAACGCCATCGCGGCCGTGTTCACCCGGGACTGCGCGCCGGTGATCTGGGCGCGGGCCCGGGCCTGGAACCAGAGCCAGGGCCTGCGGGTCGCCCGGGTCGCCACGGTCGTCTTCCTCGGCCTGTCCATGGCGGCGGCGACGCAGGTCAACTCCCCCGCGTTCAAGGACATCATCACGGTGGTCATCAAGTGGGTGGCCGGTCTGATGGGCCCGATGGCCATCCCGATGATGCTGGGCCTGCTGCGCGCGTTCCGCCGCTCCGGCCCCACGGCGGCCCTGGTCAGCTGGTCGATGGGCCTGTTCGCGTTCTGGCTGGTGAACTACCCGATCGACTGGAACGTCGAGGGCGGTGTGCCCCTCCAGTACCAGGTGTCGATCCCGCTGGCGGTCTCGCTGGTGCTGTACGTCCTCGTCGGCTTCATCCGGCCGGAGGACACACCGGAGCGGCTGGCGATCATCGAGAAGATCAACACGGACGGGGACGGCGCGGCATCGGCCACGATCCCGACCCCGGCCGGTCCGGCGGACGACGTGGTGCGCCCCTCCAAGAGGTGAACCCCCGGACGCTCACGCCGGGCGGCACCCTGTCCCGTTGGGCAGGCGCCGCCCGGCACCACCGCACAGAGGCGGGACGTGCGTCCGTCAGGTCACCCGGCGGCGGATCCACCAGGCGCAGAACCCGGCCAGGGCCAGGGCGAGGCCGAGGTAGAGCCCGGTCTCGGCCCATTGCAGGGCCCAGAAGTTGCCGGCGGGCTGGTACGTCACCTGCTGTTTGTAGCCCAGGGCGCCGAGGTCGGCGATGCAGCCTTCGAACTGCTGCAGGGTGGGCGGGCCCGACTCGGTGCGCAGGCAGTCGGGGAAGGACGACGGCACGGGGGCCGGCTGGCCCGCGGCGTTCAGCGTCTGCTGGGAGGTGACCCAGGCCCCGGGCACCTCGTCGAGGTGCGCGATGATCTGCCCGGCCTCGTCCTGGACGCTGATGGGGGCGCCGTCGGGCTCGATCGGCACGGTGGTCCGGTCCGCGGCGGCCAGGTGGGACCGGATCCACATCGGCACCACGATCTGGACGGCGACGTAGAGGGCGAACGTGGTGGCCATCGCGGGCAGGGTACGGCGGATGACCAGCCCGAGGGCGACGCCCAGGACGAAGGCGAAGGCGGCATGGGCCATGGGGACGACACCCCGTGCGGCGAAGGCCACGGGATCGATCCGCGCGAAGTACGTGTCCGTCGGACCGCCGCCGTCGATCGCCCGGTCGATGGGGCTGCTCCACCAGCTCACCGCGAGGCTGGTCAGTCCGGCGGCGGCCATGGAGGCGGCAGCGCCGAGGCCCAGCTTGGTCGCCAGCCAGCGCGTGCGGGTGACGCCCTGGTTCCACGCGAGGTAGTGCGTGCCGGTCTCCAGCTCACGGGAGATCAGCGGCGCGCCCCAGAACATCCCGATGACCGCCGGCACCGCGAGCACGACCAGCAGCCCGGTGTAGTAGAGGCTCTGGTCCGAACCGGAGACCTGGTCCACCAGGCCGCTGCCGGCCGTCCGGTGGAGGTCGGCCAGTTGTGGGCCGGTGACCGCGAGGACGGCGGCGAGGACGGCCACGGCGGCGAAGACCACGGCGGCCTGGGTGCGGAACTGGCGCCAGGTCAGCCAGATCATCGGAGTACCTCCAGTGCGGGCCGGGTGTCACGCACCGCATCGGCGGGCCGGGTCATGTAGGCCAGGACGACGTCTTCCAGGCCGAGGGGGCTGACGGTCCAGGACGGATCGTGGACCGCCGTGTCGGTGCGCACCAGCAGGGTGGTCTGCCGGTCGGTGTGGCTGGCGGTGATGACGTGCTGCCCCGCCGGGAGCGTGGCCGGGTCCCGCCGCGGTCCGGTGAGCCGGTGGTGGCAGGCGACCAGGTCGTCGATGTCGCCGGCCACCTGCACCCGGGAGTCGACCAGGACGATGAGGTGGTCGCAGGTCCGCTCCACGTCGGAGACCAGGTGGGAGGAGAGCACGACGCTCAGCTCGTGCTCGGCGACGGCCTCCATCAGGTCCTGCATGAACTCCCGTCGGGCGAGCGGGTCCAGGGCCGCGACCGGCTCGTCGAGGATCAGCAGCTCCGGGCGCTTGGCGATGCCGAGGGTGAGAGCGAGCTGCGCGCGCTGGCCGCCGGACAGCTTGCCGGCCCGCTGCCCGGGGTCCAGCCCGAGGCGGCGGATCCGGTCGCGCGCCACGGCGTCGTCCCAGGTCGGGTTGAGGCGCTTGCCGAGGTCGAGGTGGTCGGAGACGCTCAGCGCGGAGTAGGTCGGGGTGTCCTGGGCGACGAAGCCGACCTTGGCCAGCTGTTCCACACCCGCGGCAGGACGGCCACCGCACACCTCGATGGTGCCGGCGGTCGGGGTCAGCATCCCGGAGGCCAGCTTCAACAGGGTCGACTTGCCGGCGCCGTTGGGCCCGACCAGGCCGACCACCCGGCCGGCGGGGACGTCCAGGTCGCAGTTCTGCAGCGCCCAGCGCTGCTTGTACCTCTTGCCCAGGCCCTGGGCTCGTAAGACGGCGCTCACGCCACGTCCTCTCCGGCGGCGTCACGAAACGTGCTCGTGAACAGCGCCTCGATGCTCTCGTCGTCGAGCCCGGCCAGGCGGGCCTTGGTCAGCCAGCGCTGCAGGTCCTTGCGCAGCGGTCCGTGCGCGGCGAGCGTGCCGTCGGCCAGCGTCCGGGTCACGAACGTCCCGACGCCGGGGCGGGCGGCCACCAGGCCGTCGTGCTCCAGCTCCCGGTACGCCTTGAGCACCGTGTTCGGGTTGACGGCCATCTGCTTCGCCACGTCCTTGACCGTCGGCAGCCGGTCCCCCTCCTCCAGCAGACCCAGGCGCAGCGCGTGCCGTACCTGCTGGACCAGTTGCTGGTACGGGGACAGGCCGGACCGGCTGTTCAGGTGGAACTCAATCACCAGTTCCTCCATTTATCTAGTTGCCTAGCACTATAGCCCTCTAAGTCGGCCGTACGGCAAGGTGCGCACGGTGCTCAGGTGCCGGGAAACGACCGCCCGGAGACACAGGTCACCGGGATCGCGAGGTGATGGCCGGGATGAGGTTCGTCCTCGCCGAGCCCGGCTGTGGTGATGGTGTCCGGCGTCGTGTCGCGGGGCGCAGCGGGAGCGTTTCAGGCTCTCGGATAGCGGGCGAGCCAGCCGGGGGACGAACCGCCCGGGCCGTGCAGGGCCGGGCCCTGGGTCATCTCCATCGCGAAGTCGTCGGCCAGCTCCAGCATCGTGGGGCGGCCCTCCAGCTCGGCCAGCCAGGCCGGGGGGAGGGCCGTCTCGCCGTGCAGGGCACCCAGCAGGCCGCCGGTCAGCGCGGCGGTGGCGGCGGACGGGCCGTCGTGGTTGACGGCGAGACACAGCCCGTGCCGGACGTCGGCGGCCACGAGGGCGCAGTACACGGCGGCGCTGACGAGCCTCTCCGCCGTACCGTCCCCGCACAGCTCGGCCACGCGCTCGGGCCCGGGCATGCCCTGCCGCACGGCACCGAGCGCGTGCTGGAGTGCTTCCGCCACGGGCTGGTGGCCGGGCCAGGCGGCGAGCAGCGCGAACCCTCGCTGCACGGCCCCGTCAAGACTCTCGCCGAGAGCCAGCGCGTGCACAACCACGGCGTACGCGCCGGCCGCGAGGCAGGCGGTGGGATGACCATGAGTCTGCGCCGCGCACTCCACCGCGAGCTGGGCGACGAGCTGCGGCTCCCACCCCACGAGCAGCCCGAACGGGGCGGACCGCGCGGCGGCCTCCGGCCCGAGCTCCCCGGGATTCTTGGGCGCGTCCGGGGTCCCCATGGTCTCGTCCCCGAGCCCCAGCAGCAGCGCGCGACTGGGATCCCGCCGCGCGTACAGCCACTCCTCCCGCGCGAGCCACCCGTCGTCCTTGCGCCGCTCGTCGGGCCCCCAGTCACGCTGGGTGGCAGCCCACCGGCGGTACGCCCGGTGCAGGTCGGTGGGCGGATGCCAGGCGCCGGTGTCGCGCCGCACCTGGGCGCGTATCAGTCCGTCGACGGAGAAGAGGCTGAGCTGGGTGAGGTGTGTGACGGCACCCCGTCTCCCATAGGCGGGAGCGAGATCCACGAGCCCCTCCGCGCCGTGAGCCTCCCGTATCGCGTCGATCCCCAGCACGTCGACGGGCGCACCCAGCGCGTCCCCGACGGCCACACCGAGCAACGTCCCACGCACCCGGCTACGAAAGTCCTGCTGCTCCGTACGCCCCCAGACGGCACCGGCAGTCGCACCCACCTTGACCTCCCAGGGACCGTCCACACGTACGACGCCCAGCACTGTAATCGAACGGGGACGGGGGGTTCAGAGGCCGGAACGCCGCCTTCACGGCCGGCTACGGACCGTAGCTCTGAGCACTCGAGGGTATCGGACATGCGTGCGAGGATCCCCGGGTGAACGATCTACGCGTACGCCCGGCCACCGGGGCCGATCTGCCCACCCTCGTCCGCCTCCGCGACGACGCGGCCCGCTGGATGCTGGACCGGGGCATCATGGGGCAGTGGCAGCCGGGAGAGCTCGACGAGTCCCACTTCCGCCGGGTCATGACCCACGGCGAGGTGTGGCTGGCCGAGTTCGGAGGGCACGTCGCGGGCGCCTGGGAACTCTGGTGGGAGGACGAGGCCGCCTGGGGCCCGCAGCCGCCCGTGGCCGGGTACGTGCACCGGCTGATGGTGGATCGGAGCACCGCCCCGCCCGGGACGGGCCGACGCCTGCTGCGCTCCGCGGAACACCGCGTGGCCGCAGCCGGACGGACTTGCGTACGTCTGGACTGCCTGGCCGGCAGCGTCCCGCTGACCACCTACTACCGGGACGCCGGATACCGCGTCGTGGGCCACAAGGAGGGCAAGCCACAGCCGGGCGGGACGCCCAAGTCCTTCACGCTGCTGGAGAAGAAACTCGGGCGGACTGCCTGAGACCCGTCCGTGCGGTCTTGATCGACGACGGGTCGATGTCAGCCGTACCAGATCACGTTGCAGACGTAGACACACGCGTGGCGGGGTACGGCCAGAAAGCTGATGAAGCCCCGCCCGCCCAGCAGGTCGAACTCCCGCAGCCCCGCCTCCCGGTCGAACGGCCTGCCGACTCTCACAGAGTCATGGCCCAGCGCTGCCAACTGTCGAGTTGGCGATGTTCACCCCTGCGGGTGAGCCGTGGGGGCGGTGGGGGCGGGTTGGTTCTTTCCCCGGTTCTTTGGTTCTTGACATCGGGACCGGCCGGGTCATGACGGGCCGCGATCCGGCCCCTCGAGCCTCCAGTCCGTCAAGTCACCCCTGGAGCCCAGCCTCAGTTCGGCCCATACCGTCTTGGCGTGGGCAGGTGCCTCCTCCACTCCCCAGCGGCTCGCGTACGCCGCGACGATCCACAGACCCCGGCCGAACTCCGCGTCCCCACACCCCGGTTCCGAGATGCTCGGGACCCGGTCACCCCGGGCGTCGGTGACCTCGATACGCAGCGTGCGGTCGGCGCGCAGCTTCAGGGCCAGTCTGAAGTCCCTGCCCTGGACCCGCCCGTGCAGCACCGCGTTCGACGCCAGCTCCGCCACGACCTGCGCGGCGGCGTCGTACGCCTCGCCCCACTCGTCGAGCTGGCGTTCGGTGAGCAGCCGAGCCAGTCGAGCACCCCTTCGAGTGGCGGACAGCTGGATCGCGAAGTGGCGTACGGGGGTGCTGGTTTCAGCGAGGGATTTCTGGCTCATGTCACCCAGCGTGGCCGCCCGTCCCTACTCTGAACAGCGACGACCCCGGTACGGAGCGTGACTGTCCGGGCGCATGGCGGGGTCGTACGGCTCGTACGCCAGGAGGGGAACGCGTGGAGGACGAGGAAGCGGCGGCCGTGCTCAGGACGGTCGGGCGGCAGATCAAGATGTGGCGCGAGGCGGCCGGGCTGAGGCAGGCGGAGTTCGGTTCGGCGATCGGGTACGGGGAGGAGATGGTGTCGTCCGTGGAGCGGGCGCGGCGGATCCCCAAGCCGGATTTTCTCGACAAGGCCGATGAGGTGCTGGGTGCGGGGGGCAAGATCTCCGCGATGAAGGAGGATGTGGAGAGGGCTCGGTATCCGAAGACCGTCCGGGACCTGACCAAGCTGGAGGACCAGGCGGTCGAGCTCGGAGCCTACGCGGCCCTGCACATCCACGGGCTGTTGCAGACTCCCGAGTATGCCCAGGCGCTGTACGCGATGCGGCGGCCGGCGTACAGCGAGGACGAGATCGAGCGTCACGTGGCAGCGCGCATGGCACGGAAGGCCGTTTTCGATCGGGTGCCCCATCCCCTGGTCACCTTTGTCCAGGAAGAGATGACGCTGCGACGGCCGCTCGGGGGCAAAATGGTGCTGCGCCGCCAGCTCGAACACCTGTTGAAAGTGGCTGAGTTTAGGCACGTCGAGATCCAGGTGATGCCCACGCGCAGGGAGGACCATGCGGCCGTGATGGGCTCGTTCCGGCTGCTGAAGCTGCAGGACCGCACGGCGCTCGGACACACGGAGAGTCAACTGTCCGACCGGGTGATCAGTGATCCGAAGGAGGTCCAGATCCTCGATATGCGCTATGGCATGATCCGGGCTCAGGCACTCTCGCCCCGCGATTCATTGGCGTTCATCGAGAAAGTACTGGGAGAAGAGACATGATGCCCACCCCGCTGACATGGATCAAGAGCAGCTACAGCGGCAACGACGGACCCGATTGCGTAGAGGTCGCCATATCCACTGCTCAGCCCACCGTCTTCCTCCGCGACTCCAAGAACCGGGACGGCGCCCGGCTGGCGTTCACCGACGGTGCCTGGTCCGAGTTCGTGGAGTTCGCGGCGGGGCGTTGAACCTCAGTTCTGAACAAGGGGCGTTTCGGGAGTCTCGGCCGGCTGGTCGGTCTCCTCGCGCTCCTTCTTCAGGGCGAGTTCCCGCGCCAGCTTCTCCGAGTACAACCTCATTTCCGCTTCTTTGCGCTCGTCGAACACCGATGCCTCCTTTGATGC
The DNA here is from genome assembly GCF_040296465.1 of Streptomyces sp. NPDC002130. Lineage (NCBI taxonomy): Bacteria > Bacillati > Actinomycetota > Actinomycetes > Kitasatosporales > Streptomycetaceae > Streptomyces > Streptomyces sp. NPDC002130. The sequence goes on along the minus strand of NZ_JBEOXI010000031.1, from coordinate 2,690 downwards.
AGGGGTGTTGAGGGTGAAGAAAAAAGGGGGGTGGGGGGTTCCCAGGCAGATGCGCGCTAGGACCGGGGGGAACGGCAGCGGTCCGGGAGTGAGTGTGCCGACTGGGGGTGATGTTCGTCGGGAATCAGCCGCCGCACCGTCTTCATCGCACACCTCCTGGGAATAACTCGACTGGATCACAGGCCTCTTGTCTCAAATCCTACCCGGCTACAAGGATCCGAGTCACGGTCCCATTACCGTCGCACACAGGTAATTCGCGGGTTGTTCACCTGGCGATTGCGGTCCTGGTGCACCGGCCGTCTCACTCCTCGACGTCGACCACGACCCATTCGCTGATCTCTTTCCACTGACGGATCGCCTGCTGGTGGAAGGGGTGAACGAGATAGCGGTCGACCGCGTCCATGTCGTCCAGGAGCCCTTCGACCAGGAAGTCGTAGGCGATGTCCCGCGGGGACACATTGCGCCCGTAGCGCCACTCGCGCAGATCCGGCACCTCGCCGCCCACCTTCGCGGCTGTGCGTTCCGCTCCCGCAGCCCGCGGATCAGCCCAGTCCACCCCGGGCTTGAACTTGAACAGGACGACGTGCCGTATCACGACGCGGCTCCTTCTGGCCGTGCGACGGTGGGCTGTAACGTGCCGACGCCCCGGCACAGCTTCAGGACGCTCGTCGCGATCTGTGTCCCGCACTCGCCGAGGCCGTCGCGGTAGCGGGCGAGGATCTCCATCTCCCGGGTGAACACCGTGCGCGGGCCGCCGGCATCGGTGCGCATCTTCTGAATGCCCGAGGACACGTGGGCGCGCCGATTGAGCAGTTCGATGATGTGCGCGTCGATCGCGTCGATCGCGTCGCGCTCCTTTTGGATACGGGAGGTGCTGTCGACCGTTTCGGTCATGATGGGGCTCCCTTCGGGTCACGTGCTCGATGTGTGGTGCCGGGGCCGGAAGCCGGCCAGTCGCCGGGCCGCCTCCCGGAGTCGTTCTTCCGGGGCGAGCAGGCTCACGCGGACGTATCCCTCGCCGTGCTCGCCGAACCAACGTCCGGGTGCCACCGCCACGTGGGCCCGGGACAACAGTTCGTCGGCGAACGCGACGGATCCGTTTCCCCCGGGTGGGACCGGCAGCCAGGCGAAAATGGAGCGGGGTGTGTCGACGGACCATCCGGAATTCCTCAGCCCGTCCAGGAAGGCGTCCCGGCGCTGCTCGTACGTCTTCACCAGGTGCCGGACGCTCTCCTGGGGCCCGGTCAGGGCCGCTACCGCCGCCCGCTGGATGAACGGGGGAAGCGAGACGTAGTAGTGCTCTTGGAGGAGATCGATCGCGGCGATGACGTCGCGGTGTCCCACCACGGCACCGACGCGCCATCCCGCCATGTTGAAGGTCTTCGACAGGAAGATGAACTCGACGCCAACGTCCTTGGCGCCGTCCGTCTGCAGGAAGGAGACGGGGCACTGCCCGTCGAAGGCCAGCGCCCCGTAGGCGAAATCGGACGCCACGATCACGCCGTGCTCGGCGGCGAACCGCACGGTGTCCTCGTAGAACCCGTGCGGGGCCGTCACCGAGGTCGGGTTGTTGGGATAGTTCAGGAACATCAGCTTGGCCCGCTCGCGCGCGGCCGGGTCGAGGGCTCCGTAGTCCGGGAGGAAACCGTTCTCCCGCAGGAGCGGCAGGGGGTGCATGTGAGCCCTGGCGAGCAGCACACCCGCCCAGTAGTCCGGGAAGGCGGGATCCGGCATCAGACACACGTCGCCGGGGTCGAGGAAGCACTGGCTGATCTCGACCAGGCCGGCCTTCGCGCCGAACAGGATCGCCACCTCGGTCTCCGGATCCAGCCGCACTCCGTACCGCGTCGCGTACCAGGCGCTGATGGCGTCCTTGAGTTCGAGCAGTCCGGAGAAGGCCGGGTAACGGTGGGTGACGGGGTCGAGTACCTCCGTCCGGAGCGCCTCGACGATGTGTGGTGGTGTCGGCAGGTCGGGATTCCCCTGGCACAGGTTGATGACGTCCTCGCAGGTAGATCTCGGCCCGCCGCCTGGTGCACGCCCCGATCTCGACACGGCGTGGCTGGTCCAGCGCCTCACGAAACTTGCCCGGGGTATGGATGTGAGCCTTCGACGCAGTCTTCAGCTCATCGAAACGCTCAGTCAGTCTCCCAACGAGATTCGCGTGACCTCGGAGCAACGAGGGTGGGGAGACTTCTACGGCACCAGCTCCAACCAGTACGTTGCCGGCTGGTGGTCACTGAAAGATGCTACTGCCGTGGATATTACATTTACTGTCCCGGACTGCACCTACTTCGGCGTAATGCTGTACAACCACTGGTTCGAGTCCTTCGAGTACCGCGACCACACCGTCAACCTCAACGACGCCCACTTCGAGCGCAACGACGATGGAACCGTGACGATCCGAATCGGGGGAGTAGAAGGCGACAGAAACCGGTTGAACCCCTGCAACCACACCGAAGGCATTCTGTTGGCGCGCTGCCTGGAGCCCGCTGAGGATGTCACTTCGCCTCATGTGGAGATCATTCGATGACCGACGAAATAGACCTGCCGTTGGCAGGTGTCCGAGTAGTGGAGATCGGTCAACTGATCGCAATACCCGGCCGTACCCCAGGAACGCGCTGCACCACGGCTCGTTGAGTGTGATCCACTGCTCCACCCGGTCGCCCAGCGCCTCGCCGACGATCTGC
>NZ_JBEOXI010000030.1:0-48976 GCF_040296465.1 Streptomyces sp. NPDC002130 | reverse complement strand
GCCCTCGGCCTTCAGTAGCGGGGACAGGATTTGAACCTGCGACCTCTGGGTTATGAGCCCAGCGAGCTACCGAGCTGCTCCACCCCGCGTCGTTGTGTCACCAGTGTACGCCATCCGCGGGACAGCTCGCACACACCCGCCGTTCCGGCTCCGTGCTCAGCGCAGCAGGTGGCGGTTCGGGGCCTTTGCCTGCTCCTCGCGCTCCGGGAGGACGAGGACCTCCACCCCCTGAGCCGCCAGGAGGCCGCTGCCGTCGGCGTCCGTCACGAAGGTGTCCGGCTCGCGCCAGGCCGTGACGACCCGTCGGACACCCGCGTCCAGGATCAGCCGGGCGCAGGGGGCCGGGCGGGAGGCGCGGCGGGCGCACGGCTCCAGGCTGCTGTAGACCGTCGCGCCGGGCAGGCGCGGGTCGGCCGGGTCGAGCTTCGCGAGGGCCGCCTCCTCGGCGTGCACCACCGGGTCGCCGGCCTCACGGGAGTGGCCGCGGGCCAGTTCGGTGCCGTCGGCGGCGACCACGACCGCGCCCACGCTGAACGCCGTGTCCGACGGTGGACAGAGCTCGGCCAGTTCACAGGCGCGGGCCAGCCAGTGGTGGTCGGCGGCGGTGGGCAGGGAGCCGGTGCCCGGGGCGGTCGGCTCATAGCGCATCAGGACGACGTCCTCGATCCGCCGCGACTCCAGCAGCCGGAGCCGGCCGCCCTGGTAGCCGCCGGGGCCGAAGAGGCGGGGCGCCCGGGCGTCGCCCACGAAGAGGGGGGCGAGGACCAGCTGGAGTTCGTCGGCGAGGCCCTGGGTGAGGAGCTGGGTGTGGATCAGGCCGCCGCCCTCGACCATGAGCCGCTCGACGCCCAGTACGTCGTGCAGGTGCGTCAGCAGCCGCCGCCAGTCCAGGTCGGCGCCGAGCGGGACGACGTCGGTGGCCAGACCCAGGGCACGGGCGCGTGCGGCGCCCTGGTCGGTCGTGTAGAGGACCTTGTCGCCGCCGGTGTGCCAGAAGCGGGCGTCGGGGTCGAGGTCGCCGGAGCCGCTGACCGTGACCTTGAGCGGATACTCGGGCTTGCCCGCGGCCGTCCGGGCGGACCGGCGCTGCTCCGAGTTCACCAGCAGCCGCGGGTTGTCGGCGCGGATGGTGCCGGCGCCGATCAGGATCGCGTCGACGGAGGCCCGCACCTCGTCGACCCGGTCGAAGTCGGCCGGGCTGGACAGAAGCAGGCGGTCGGGTCCGGTGTCGTCCAGGTAGCCGTCGAGGGAGACGGCGGCGGACAGCAGGACGTACGGGTGAGGCATCGACGCTCCGCGGCTGGTCGGGACGGCGGGACTGGGCAGGGCTTGGTTCAAGTTTGAAACAAACCTACACTGGCGGCATGACGACTCGCTGGCTCACCCCCGAGGAGCAGCGCGCCTGGCGCGCCTACATGGCCGCCTCGCTGCTCCTGGAGGACGCGATCGACCGGCAGCTCCAGCAGGACGCCGGCATGCCACACCTGTACTACTCCATCCTGTCCGTCCTGTCCGAGTCCCCGCAGCGGCGACTGCGCATGACCGACCTCGCGGAGCGGCTGAAGATCACGCGCAGCCGGCTGACGTACGCGGTCACGCGACTGGAGAAGGACGGCATGCTGCGGCGCGAGGCCTGCCGGTACGACAAGCGGGGCAGCGTCGCGGCGCTGACCGACGAGGGTTTCGCCGTGCTGGAGCGCGCGGCGCCCGGGCATGTCGCGACCGTGCGGAGCTCCCTGTTCGACCGGCTCAGCGAGGAGCAGGTGGGTCAGCTGGAGGAGATCTCGGCGGCAATCGCACAGGGGCTGCAGGAGGACGGGGCGCGGGCGGCGGCGGACGAGGTGCCGTGGCGGCGGAGGTCGTCGACGGCCTGTTCGTGACGAGCGTCACACAGAGCCGGATTCTCGTTGCTTCAAATTTCAAGCACGAGTAGGGTTCCGATCGTGGATCTGCTTCAAATCTGAAGCAGATACGGCTGTGCAGCCGAACAGGAAACGGAACCCGGAGGCCCCGCATGCCCGACACCCCCGCCGCCATCGCCACCCCGCGCTCCCGCGTCCGGGTCCCGCTGCGTTTCCACGACGGCTACGAGGCGGACGCCGAGCTCGTCACCTTCCACGGGCTGGCCGACGGCCAGGAGCACGTGGCCGTGGTCCTCGGCGAGCCCGGCCCGGTCCCGCTGGTGCGGCTGCACTCCGAGTGCCTGACCGGGGACGTGTTCGGCTCCGCCCGCTGCGACTGCGGCCCGCAGCTGCGCGAGGCGGTCGAGAGCATCGCCGAGCGCGGCGGGGTGCTGCTCTACCTCCGCCAGGAGGGCCGCGGCATCGGCCTCTACAACAAGCTCGACGCGTACGCCCTGCAGGACCAGGGGCTCGACACGTACGAGGCGAACGCGGCACTGGGGCTGCCGGAGGACGCCCGCGACTACACGGCGGCGGCCCAGATGCTCCGGGCCCTGGGCATCGGCGAACTGGACCTGCTCTCCAACAACCCTGACAAGGCGGGCCAGTTGCGGTCCCTGGGCGTCGGCGTCCGCGAGCGGATCCCCACGGGCGTCTTCACCACCGCCCACAACGTCCGCTACCTGCGCGCGAAAGTCCTCCAGACGCAGCACACGCTGCCGCTCGCCGCGCTGGCGGAGCTCAACGCCGGCTGAGCGGTCACCGGTCCGGCCGGGCACTGAACCGGGCTGCTTGCCCCTCGCTTCCTCGGGTACAGCCTTTGCAAGAGGGTGACCTCATCAGTACCCGGAGCTTTTTGGAAGTGACCGTTTCGTGACCGATCTCGGCGGCCCCGGCAACCACCGGGCGAAGGGACCGGGCGAGGGCCCGGAGGCCGTCGCGGCGCAGATCGCCGATGCCGTGGAGAGTCTGGCGGAGCTGTGGTCGATCGCCGCCCAGGAAGCCTCCCTGCGCCTGTCACCACACCAGTTGCGGGCGCTGCGCACCGTGCAGGCGGCGCCCGGCCTGAACCTGACCGCCCTCGCGGACGGCCTGGACATCGGCCTCCCCACGGCCAGCCGCCTCTGCGACCGCCTGGCGGCGGCGGGCCTCCTGGAACGGACCCCGCACCCCGACACCCGTCGTGAGGTGCAACTGTGGCTCACCTCACACGGGCAGCACGTCCTGCGCGATGTCGCCGACCGCCGCGCCCAAGCCCTGGCCACAGCGCTGGCGGCGATGGAACCGGCCGAACGGGCGGCGCTGAGCAGGGGGTTGCGGGGGTTTCTGGCAGCCCGGGACACGCCGGTACCGGGCGTCGACGGGACCGAGTGAGTGCCGGGAGACGTACGGGCGGCGGATTTCACCGGTCACCGGTGAGTCCGGGCAGCGAGCCCACCGATCGCCGGCGCGCCGGAACGCCCTCAGGCCCCCGAGCCGTGGCGGCCCACACCACCGGCGATTCGCCGGAACGCCGTCAGGCCCCGAGCCATGGCGGCGCACGCCGCCGGTGGTTTCGCCGGAACGCGCTCATGGCGGCGCACACCACCGGCGGTTCCCCGGAACGCCGTCAGGCCCCAAACCGTGGCGCGGCCAGCTCACACCACTTGCAGTTCGCACGAACGCCCTCAGCCCCCTCGCCCCGTGGCGGCGCACACCACCGGCGGTTCCCCGGAACCCGCTCAGGCCCCCGAGCCGTGGCGCGCGGGCCAGCTCACACCACCTGCGGTTCACACGAACGCCCTCAGCCCCCCGCCCCGTGGCGGCGCACACCACCGGCCGTTCGCCGGAACCCGCTCAGGCCCCCGAGCCGTGGCGGCTCACGCCGCCGGCGGTGAGGACCGCCACGCAGGTGTCGTCCCGCACCGGACGGGCCGCGCTCCCCGCGTCCCGGAGGACCACCGCGGCCGCCACCGCCGGGTCGCAGCCGGGCAGTACGCCGTCGTCGGGCGGCGTCCAACGGCTGGGCAGGCCGTCGCTGTGCAGCACCAGCAGACTGTCCGCGTGCCAGGGAACCCGCTGCACGGGCACGGACGCAGGCGCCTGCGCGCCCACGATGCCGGGGTGGGACAGCAGCGGCTTCCACATGCCGTCGGTCCGCAGCCGGGCACCGACGTTGCCGACCCCGGCGAAGCTCAACTGCGCTTGCCGTACATCCAGTTGGGCCACGGCGACGGCCGCACCCCGGGTGGGGCGCAGGGTCCGGCCCAGACTGCGCAGGATCTCGGCCGGCGGCAGCTCCGCCAGGCCGCGCAGCTCCTTCACCGCCGCGGTGGAGGCCTCCGCGGCCTTCGCCCCGTGACCGAGCCCGTCGGCGAGCAGCAGGGTCAGACGGTCACCGGCGCGCACCCGGCCCCAGGCATCCCCGGACTGCTCGGCCCGGCCCAGGGGGACGTTGACACCCCCGGCGCGCGGGCCCGGCGGGGGCGGCCCCTGGTTGCGGACGGCCGGCTCGTGGCCGATCCGGGCCATCACGACGGTGCCCCGGCCCGGCGCGCTGTGCAGATCGAAGTCGTTCGCTATGCGCCGGCACGTCCCGAGCCCGGCTCCGAGCGAGGCGGCGACGGTCGTGGTGTAGCCGTCGCGCATCGCCGCCGCGACGTCCGGGATACCGGGTCCGTGGTCGAGCGAGACGAGCTGCACGGCCGTCCGGGGGCCGTCGTCGTACGCCCGCTCGACGAGGTTGATCAGCACCCGCCCGCCCTCCGCGTGCCGCAGCAGGTTGGTCGCCAGCTCCGTCGCCACGAGCGCGGCGGTCGCGGTGCGGTTCGGGGGCAGGCCGGCGCAGGCACTGGCCTCCTCGGCCGCCACCCGTACGTCCCGCACCCGCGTCGAGTCGTCCTCGACGGGCATGTCCCAGACCCTGCTCATCACGGCACCGTCCGGGTGGGCGGCACGACCGTGGCCCAGGCCGTGACGGTGACGGTGGTCCCCTCACCGGGCCGGCTGTCCACCTCGAACTCCTGCACCAGCCGCTTGGCCCCGCTCAGCCCGAGCCCGAGCCCGCCACCGCTGGTGTAGCCGTCGGTGAGCGCCTGGTCCAGGTCACGGATGCCGGGCCCGTTGTCGACAAAGGCCAGCCGCAGCCCGTGCGACGATCCGGCGTCCAGCGGGGTGATCTGCACATGACCGCCCCCGCCGTGGACGAGGGTGTTTCGGGCCAGCTCGCTCGCCGCGGTGACGAGCTTGGTCTGCTGCACGAGCCCGAAGCCGAGCTCGGCGGCGGCCTGCCGGACCTGCTGCCGCACCCACGCCAGATCGGCGTCCGAGCCGATCGGCAGGGTGGCCGGACCGGCATGGCGGGAAGCCTGCATCATGGACTCCCCTCGCCCCGGCGCGTGGTCACGCCGAGCATCTCCATCGCACGTTCGACGTCCAGGGCCGTCCGCAGGCCGGGCAGGGTGAGCCCCAGCTCGACCAGGGTGATCGCCACCGCCGGGCGCATCCCGGCCAGTACCGTACGGGCCGCCAGCAGCTTGGCTCCGGCAGCGATCTCGGCGAGGACCCGCCCCAGGAAGGAGTCGACGATCTCCACGCCGGAGATGTCGATCACCACCCCGCTCACCCGGCTGTGCGATATCCGGGCCGTGATGTCCTGCTGGAGCTGCTCGGCCATCCCGTCGTGCAACTCGCCCTGGAGGGTGACCAGCAGGACGTCGCCCAGCTGGAGGACCGGCACGGTGAAGCCGTGCCCGCCCACGGGCCCGTGTCCCGCGATCCCGGTCACCGGGTGCCCGCGTCCGCCGCCGCGCCGGCCGCCCTCAGCGGCGCGATCTCGACCCCCTGCCGGCTGAGCGCGTAGGCGAGGGCGTCCTCCAGGCTCGAGCGGGTGAGCACCGTGCCGAGGTCGATGCCCAGGTGGACGATGGTCTGCGCGATCGCTGGCCGGATGCCGGAGACGATGCACTCGGCGCCCATCAGCCGCGCCGCCGCCACGGTCTTCATCAGGTGCTGGGCGACCAGCGAGTCGACCGTGGGCACGCCGGTGATGTCGAGGATGGCGTACCGGGCGCGCTCGGCGACGATCGCGTCCAGCAGGCTCTCCATGACCACCTGGCTGCGCGCGCTGTCCAGCGTGCCGATCAGCGGTACGGCGACGGTGCTCTCCCACAGCTTGATCACCGGGGTGGCCACCTCGTGCAGCTGCTCGCGCTGCCGGGCGATCAGCTCCTCGCCCGCACTGACCGCCGTCTCCATCACGACCAGGCGCAGCGTGCCCATGAGCACCGTCAGCGCCACCACGGCCTCCTGGGCCTCGGGGGCGTACGGCTCCGGGAACTCGGCGCGCAGCAGCTCGGTCACCGGCTCGCGCAGCGCGGCCACCTCGCCGGCGACCCCGTCCGGGTCGGCGCCCGTACGGGCGCGGGAGGCGGCCATCCGGCCCAGCTGGTCGCGCACGGCCTCGAATCCGGACGCCCGGATGTCGTCCAGCCGCCCGGACGCCGCCACGGCCGCCAGCGCCGCCGTCACGGCCCTGCCCGCTTCCACCGCCTCGTCCCGGGACACGGTGAAGACCGTGCGGAACAGCGCGGCGTCCGCCCACCGTTGGGCGATCTGCTCCCGACGCCGTTCCAGGAAGGCACTCACCTGGTATACGGCCGGCTCCTGTTCCGCGTTCTCTTCCGACACCGACACTTGCATCGCTCCCTTGCACGGGCCGGACCGAGGTCGCGCCACGGCGCCTCAGCCGTTACTTGCCGTATGACAAACATTAGTGCCGGCGTACGGCACGACCAAACAATCGCCCACTGTCGCCCCCGACCTGCGCCTGCCCCGTCCCCTTAACGCCCACGCCAGTCCAGACACACCACGAGGGCGTCGTCGTTCGGGGTGGACGCGCCGCGGTGGCCCGGCAGTTCGCGCAGGAGGGCCCGGGGCACCTCGGCGGCCGGCAGCAGCCGGGTCGACTGGATCGCCCGGGCCAGGGCGGCGTCCCCGTAGGTCTCGCCGCCCGGGGAGGCGACGTCGTGGACCCCGTCGCTGACGAAGACCAGCCGGTCGCCCGGCTCGGCCCGGAACTCCTGGATCACGTAGTCGGTCTCCTCGAACATGCCGAGCGGCAGCTGGGCGTCGAAGGGCACCCGTTCCACCGCGCCCCGGCGCAGCCGCAGCATCTGCGGCGACCCGGCGTCCACCGCCCGGACCCGGCCGGTGGCCAGGTCGAAGTCGAGCATCAGCACCGACAGGTAGCAGCGGCCCCGGTAGTGCGCGTACACCGCCTGGTCGGCCAGGGCCGCCTGGTCGTCGATGGACAGCCCGGCCCGGCGCGCGTTGCGCAGGGCGTTGATCGCCAGGTTCGTCAGCAGGGAGGCCTCTATGCCCTCGCCCATGCCGTTGGTGACGTAGAGGCTGAGCCGGTCGGCCGAGGCGGACCAGTCGAAGTTGTCGCCGAAGATCGCGTACGCCGGCTCCAGCTGTGCGCCCAGCTCGTACTCGGGGCGGGCGCAGGAGCGGCCCGGCAGCAGCTGCCACTGCATCTCGGCGGCCAGCGTGAGCCGGTCCCGGCGGCGCGCCTGGAGATACAGGTCGGTGTCCCGCTCGGCCACGACGACCTCGTGCCCGAGCACTTGGGCGATCTCGGCCAGCTCGTCCAGGCAGCCCTCGGCGTGCTCCGCACCCGGCAGGGTCACGGTCAGCACCCCGAGGCGGTCACCGCGCACGGTGACGGGCAGATGCGCCCGCACGAGGTCGCTCGAAAGGGTTTCCACGTACGGCTCCTGCGCACCGAAGGCCCGGCCCGCCGGGCTGTTGTGCACGGACACCGGCTGGAGGGTGTGCGGCAGCACGGACACCGGCTGAAGCACCGTCAGTCCGTAGTCGGCCAGGTAAAGCTCGACGGAGTCCGCCGCGTACTGATCGGTCAGTACACGACGGACCGCGTCCAGCAGTTGATGGGGCGCCGCCGTGCGCAGGGCGCGCTCGGCGGCCACGAATCTGCTCGTGATCGTGTTCACGGGGGTTTGTTCACCCTCCTCGGTAGGACGCCGACGCGTCCCTCGGAAATCGGTCCTTGTCCACGGGCCGGGGATGCGGGTCCCGGGCGGTTCACCTCAGGCCTGAGGCCGCGACGGGCGCCGTTGGTCCCGTCGGGCCGAAGCTGTCTGCCGCGGCACTAGTACGCTGACGGCCATCCCGGTGCCTGCGAGAGTGTGACTGTGACTTCCCTCCGACCCCGCCCTGAGCCGACAGAGGTCGCCCGTGTGACCTCCACGGCCGCGGAGTTGCTGGAAGTCCTCTGGGGCCGGGCCTCGACCGCGCCGGCCTCCGCGTCCCAGCTGCGGGTGCTGCTCATCCTCGAACACCACGAGGGCATCAACCTGCGCACGCTCGCCGACTCCCTCGCCTCCACACCACCCTCGACCAGCCGGCTGTGCGACCGGCTGCAGGCGGCCGGGTTCGTCGAGCGCGAGGTGAGTCCGGCCGACCGGCGCGAGGTCCGCCTGCACCTCAGCGGCCGGGGCCGCGCGTTCCTTGCCGACCTGCGGGTGCGCCGGGAGCAGGCGCTGCGCGCGGTGCTCGACCAGATGCCCACGGCGAAGCGGGCCGCACTGCTGCAGGGGCTGGAGGCGTTCTGCGACGCGGCGGCGGCCCAGATACACGACGACTCCGAAGACTCCCGCTCGTCCAGTACCCGGACTGCCTGAAAGACGCGCCGTCGCACGGAGTCGTCCCTTCCGGTCTCTTCCCCGCACACCTTCGGCATGCCTAGGCTGTTGCTCTCCACCTATAGTTGTCAAACGGCAACTGTCCGCTCTGCGAACCCCTCGGCCTTCTCTCGCGCACCCCACCGCCCACCCTCCCTGCCCGTACCGTCGCAGCACAGGTCCGGGTACCCCGCCACCGCCTCGACCTGCGCCGACTGTGGTCAACGTCTCGCCGGGGCATATGCGGGGCATGACCACGGCGAGGGCGGGTAGCGGCGCTGGAGGTGGCCTGTCGGGGGATCGGAGCGGGCCGGACTGACAGGGAGGGCCCGTGACGGCGACCATGCGCATCGGCACGACGACGGATTCCGCCACCTACACCGGTGAGGAGCTGCCGCAGATCGCCGAGCCCCAGAAGCTCGCCCCGCAGGACGCGCGCGAGCTGACCGGGCAGTTCCTCGGCCGGCTCGCCGTGCTCGAGGAGGGCACGCCCGAATACCAGTACGCCCGCAACACCCTCATTGAGATGAACATGTCGCTGGTGCGCTTCGCCGCCCGCCGGTTCCGCACCAGCGGCCAGTCGATGGAGGACGTCGTCCAGGTCGGCGTCATCGGGCTGATCAAGGCCATCGACCGGTTCGAGGTCTCCCGCGAGGTGCAGTTCACCAGCTTCGCGGTGCCGTACATCATCGGCGAGATCAAGCGGTTCTTCCGTGACACCTCGTGGGCCGTCCACGTGCCGCGCCGCCTGCAGGAGGCCCGGACGGAACTCGCCAAGGCCACCGAGGAACTGTCCTCCCGCCTCGGCCGCGCCCCGAAGGTCGCCGAACTGGCCGCCTTGATGAACCTGTCCGAGGACGAGGTCGTCGAGGCCCAGATCGCGGCCAACGGCTACGTGTCCTCCTCCCTCGACGCGACGGTCACCGGCGACCCCGACGAGAGCGAGACGACCCTGTCGGAGTTCATCGGCGAGGAGGACCCGGCCCTCGAACTCGTCGAGGACTTCCACTCCCTGGCCCCCCTGGTCGCCGAACTCGACGAACGCCAGCGCCTCATCCTCCACCTGCGCTTCGTGGAGGAGCTGACCCAGGCGGAGATCGGCGCCCGGCTCGGCATCTCGCAGATGCACGTCTCCCGGCTGATCTCCCGCACGGTGGCCCGGCTGCGGTCGGGGATGCTGACCACCAGCTGACCAGCCCCCGCAACGACAAGAGCCCCGGTCCGGAGACGATCCGAACCGGGGCTTCCTTGTAGGCCCTGTGGGACTCGAACCCACAACCAATGGATTAACGGTCTTGATGAGGTATGGGAGTCGGATGATGCTTCGGTGTCCGGAACCGTCTGGTCAGAGCTGTACGCCCATTAAGTCCGCGACATCTTGAGCAGGAGTAGCCCGAAGTCGGTGCCCTGTGCGCCGAGTTCGTTCCGATAACGCTGGAGCATGCTGTTCTCCCAGGAGAGTTCCACACGCGGTTGCCCGAGAGATTGGCGTACCTGCTCAAGCTGCGCACATTCGACATTCCGTTGACGAATGAGTCGGATGATCTTGTCGTCGAGTCGTGCGATGAGGTGCTGTTGCTCCTCAAGAGTCGGTGTCGCTGCTGCGCTCTCTGCTCGGGCTCGGGTCGCCGCCGCGCTGTCGGGGCTCATGCGAAGGGGTCCAGAATCTCGTCGACTTCGGCGAGCACGTCATTCATGTGAACCTCCGGGATGTCGGCGACGGCTTCCGTTCTGATCTCGACCGAAGAGCTGATCTTGTCCGCCTGCGCGATGGCCTCGGAGGTACTGGCCGCGTAGACGAGGACGTGTCCGCACCGGTCCTCCGACCAGTGCAGGGGGCGTACGAGATCACCGTCCTGAACCTTCACGTCAAGCTCGATCACAGCCTCGTGGGCGCGTGCCTTCTCGACGCCTTCGACTGCCACGACACGGCCGGGCTCAGCCGTGAGGAACCGGATGGCCGCGGCACCCTTGGCCTCCGGCGACGGAACGGTAAAGCCTGTCGTGTCCAGCAGGTGGAAAGGTAGCTCCTCCATGTCGATACCTGTCGACAGTTCGACGAGCTTGGTGATGCGGTCACCGCCACACCGGGCGTGCGACTCCACCACCCGCGGACCGGCTGCCGTGAGGATGAGCTCGGTGTGCGCGGTGCCCTCCACAACTCCCACGGTGTCGAGGACAGCAGCGGTGAAATCGGCGACAGCCCGCTGGTCCGCCACGTCGAGCGGAGCCGGCACGACGTGCCCCAGTTCGACCACCCCGCCACCGGTCTCCTTGCCCGTCACGGCCAAGACATAATGCTCGCCCCGGAAGGAGAACGTCTCGACACTCACCTCCCGGCCCTCCAGGAGCTCCTCGACCATGAACGTGCCGATACCGAATGAGGAGAGCCAGTCCCAGGCTTCGTCCACTTCGGCCACTGAGCGGATCTTGCGCACACCCAGGCTGCCGGATCCCATAACGGGCTTGACGACCGCGCTCCCGTGCTCAGCAACGAAACGGTGGAGCGCATCGCGATGCGTTCCCCGTACGACGTCCACCGGCCCGATGCCTTTGGCGTTCAACAGTGTGCGCAGGGCGAGTTTGTCGTGGAGCGTGCGCATCACGGTGAGGCCGTTGCCCTGTAGCCCCAGTTCGTCGTTGAGGTGCCCGACGACCAACTGGCCTATCTCACTCTGGGTGAGGATGCGCTCGAAGGGGTGCACAGCGTGCAGCGTGCGCGCGAGCCCCGTCACCAGCTCGATGTCCTGGTAGTCGATCAGATGGACCTGTGCGCAGTGTCGGACCACTTCTGGGTTGAAGAGGGCGGGCTTCTGGAAGTTCACGACTTCCAGACCCATGGCAGCGGCCTTGCCGAGCGTGCGGGCGTTTCCACCCAGGACGAGAACTCGTCGTGATGTCATGGTGGTTCACTGCCTTCTGGAACGGTGACGATTGGTCAGCGGAGAACTTCGGTCGCCGTGTCGGAGTTGTTTGAGACAGATCTCCTCCACGACGAGCGGGCGACGGTGTACGGGAGGCAGGCAACCAGGACAGCGGCTGCAGGAGTCCACAAGGCGAGGCCCTGGGGGGAGTGGGCTGCGACGAAGCCGCAGACGGCGCTTCCCGTGGAGACGCCGACGTTGATGCTGGAGCCGGCCCAGGAGTAGACCTCCTGGATGCGTCGCGGGTCCGGGTTCGCGCGTCCGAGCAGGTTGAATTCCTCGACCCCCAGCGCGGCCATCGGAATACCGGACAGGAAAAGTGCGAGCGCGAGCGGCCACGGCGTTGTCTGGATTGCGACCAGGATCAGGGTGCACATCCAGGCGAGCAGCAACAGACCGAGCCTGCGACCCGGCGTCCGCTCCGTGGACACCAGGCCATATCCGATGCCGCCCAGCACACTGCCCACCGCTGGAGCGAGCAGCACGAGCCCCGCGCTCTGCGCGGAGCCGCTCTCGCGGAGTGCGGCCACCACGGCGACGTCCATCGCTCCAGAGGCAGCCGCGGTGAGGCCGGCAACGCACAGCAGCCACACCACGGGACGGCTCAGCACCCGGCGCGATGGCCCGCCCGAGCGGTCCGTCGTCGGGCCGAGGAGCCGTCGGACCAGTGGGGCTGTGGCAAAGCCGATCGCTCCAACCAGTACGCAACCGTCGGCGACGACAAGCGTGAGGACTGGATCCGCCGTGGCGAGCAGACCGACGAGCGGCGGGCCGAGGATGAAGAGCACTTCCATGCCCACGGATTCGAGCGAGTTGGCCGGACCTCGAAGGTGTTCCGCGATGTCGGCCTTTGCCCACAGCGCCCTCATGCCTGCCCCCACGGGCGGGGCGGTCGCGCCGATGATCACGCACCCCAGAGCGAATCCGGGGAGACTGTACCCAGTGGTGCTCAACAGGGCCGTCAAAGTGCCCAGTACGCTGGTCGCCGCCAGCAGAGAAAAGACCCTAGGCGTGCCGTACTGGGCACTCAGCCGACCGGACAGGGGAGTTCCTACGGCCGCACCGAGCGCAAAGGCACCGGCTCCCAGACCGCCGGCTGTGATGCCCATCCGATCGGTTCCCAGAAAGAGGGAGCCGAGTCCGCACATGACGTAACCCAGGCGTCCCAGCAGGGAGAACACTTCTGCTCGCAGGGAGCCGGGTGTGCGCAGCAGCGCCCGATAGGGGCTCACGGGGTGTCCCGCCGCAGCCAGGTCACATGGTCGCGGAGCCCATCGACCTCGCCCCGGACCGCCTTCTGGTAGTCGTGCGCCAACAGCCGGGTCGTCGGTCCGCATCCGTAGACGCTGTCGCCGATCGCCTCGACCGGGCGGATCTCCAGGCCGGTTCCCGTCAGAAAGACCTCGTCCGCCGTCAACAGGTCGGCGAGTGTGACCGGTTCCTCCACCACCCGCAGACCATTGCCAACCGCCAGCTCCATGACGGTGTCGCGGGTGATGCCGCACAGCACACCGGTTGAGCGGGGCGGAGTGCGCAGCACGCCGTCCGAGACGGTGAAGACGTTCGCCCCGCTGGCGTCGGCGACCAGCCCCTCCTGGGTGAGGAAGAGCGCGTCGTCGGCACCCGAGGCATGGGCCTCCCGCTTGCCGAGTACTGAATTGAGGTACATGCCCGTGGTCTTGGCCTGCAAAGGCAGTGTGTCCGGTCCAGGGCGGCGCCACGTGCTCACAGCGACCCGGATCCCCTCGGGTTCCGAGTCGAGGCGTTCCTGTTCCCACTCGTCGACCAGGACGGCCACATGGGCGGCTCGGCCTGCCGTGCCCATCCCGAGCGGGCCTCCGCCGTAGAAGGCCATGGGCCTGATGTAGCAGTCCCCGAGGCCCGCCCGTTCGGTCAGGGAGACGACGGCCTGGGTGATCTCCGCGCTGGAGTGGCCGAGAGGGATGCCGAGGATCTGGGCGGACCGTTCGAAGCGCCGCAGGTGGTCGTCGAGTCTGAAGAGGGCGACATCGCCTCCGACGGCGTAGCCCCGGATTCCTTCAAAGACGCCGTAACCGTAGTGCAGCCCGTGGGCCGCCAGTGATGCCGCGCCCTCGGTATCGGTGACGAGACGGCCGTCGATCCAGTAGGTACCCGGGGTCACTGTGCGCTGTCGCTCTCGGTGTCGGTGTCGGCGTCGGCGTCGGCGTCGGCGTCGGCGTCGATGATGCGGTCCTGCAACTCGGCACTGGCGTCCAGGATCAGTTCGCCCAGCCGGGCGAACCAGTCGGCGGCTAGTCCTTCCTGGCTCAGCCGGCCTGCCTGCCGGTATCGGTCGAGCACCTGCTCAGCCCGGCCTTCCTCGCCCACGGCATTGCCCCTCTCGGCTTTGAGGGCGCCCACGGCTTCGCTGACACCCAGGCGCCGGGAGAAGAGGGCGATGATCTGTTCGTCGAGGCCGTCGATCTGTGCCCGGTAACGAGCCAGGGACTGAACGTATTCACGATCGGCGTCAGACACGGTGCGGCTCCTGCGCACCACGGGACAGCGCCGGGCCAAGTTCGAGCTGGATGCTGTCCTCAATGGCCTTGAGCTGGGTAAAGAACTCGTCGGGTTCCCGGCCGACCGTGAGGACCCGGAAGGTGTGGGCGTTGGTTCCCGCATCCTTCGTCAGGACCGCGCCGGAGAACTTCGTCTGGATCACCTCTACGACGCCGGGCACCGCCGCGATCTCCTCCCGGCCACCCAAGGCGAGTATTTCGTGGTCGCCCGACGGGGGTTGCGGGGTGACGAAGGCCGCGTATCCCGAGAAGCGGGGGAGTTCCTCCAACCGCTCACCAAGGGCGATCCTGGCCTGCTCCCTCGCCATGTCGTATGCGGCCGCGGTCCGCAGCAACTCAAAGACACCGCCGCCGATACGCCCGTTCACCTCTATGATCACCGGGCCGTGCGAGGTGAGCATGAGCTCTGTGTGGGTGGCTCCAGACGTCGCGCCGAGCGCCCGCAGAGCCCGGGTCGTAACGTCGAGAATCTCGGCACGCCGCTGCTCGGGCAGTGCTGAGGGCATGACGTCACCCACCTCCCGGAACGGAGGGGCCAGCGGGAGTTTGTCGGTGATGGCCAAGTGGTGGATCTCTCCGGCGTCCAGCAGTGACTCCACGCTGACGCGTGTTCCCATCCGTTCGTCGGCGTGCCAGTTGTCGCCCTGGATGACCTCCTCGATCACGAACACGGGGCTGGCACCGTTCACCCGGGGGTCATCGCGATACTGCCGACTCGCTCGGGTGAACGTTTCGACGAGTTGTTGACGGTTCTCGGCCATGGTGACGCAGAGGCTTCCGACACCGATGGCGGGCTTGAGGATGACGGGAAAGGCCAGACGGGACGACGCGGCCTCCAGTTCATCCTCGTCGGTGACGACGGCGAACGCGGGGCAGGGCACCCCAGCAGCGCTAAGCGCCTGGCGCTGCAAGTCCTTGCGACGCATCCGGATGGTGGCCTCGGGGGAGTTCGCCGGAACCCGCAGGGCCGTGGCTGCGACGGCCGCGTGATAGCTGACGATCTCGCTGAAGGCCAGCACACCGTCGATGGGCCGGCCTCCAGCGGCTACGGCCAGCACCGCGTCCACCACTTGGTCCGCCCGCTCGATGATGTGGACCGGCCCGAGTGCCCGCAGACGGTCGACCCGGCGCACGTGCTCCGACGGGCTGCCCCAGCGCAGGCTGACGACAGTACAGGTGGCCAGCCCGGCCAAGGAGTTGATGATGTCAGTCACCTGAGGCCCACCTGGTGCGTCCACCAGGACAAGATGGCGACGGCTTTCCGCCTCTGCCACTGTTCTCTCTCCGTTGATGTGAGTTCTGTACGGGTTCGGCGCGCGCTGCGGCTCAGATCCGTTCGAGCAGCCGTTCCCGTTCGAAGGACGTGACGGTGCGATCGAACTGTTCCAGTTCCACCTGAGCCACCGCGGTGACGAGTTCGACCGCGCCCGTCGGCAGAACGCTGCGCAGCGCGGTGCCGCTCCTGGTCAGAGCGATGGCCTGAGAGAGGGTCGACGGGAACGTCCCCAGCACCTCGCCTTCCTCCGGGCAGTCCAGCCGGTGCTCAACGCCGTACAGGCCGGCAGCGAGAAAGGCGGCGGCGGCGAGGTAGGGGTTCGCATCGGCACCCGCGACCCGGAGCTCCAGCCGGGGGTTGGTCTCCGGTGAAATGAGACGGAGGGTTGAGCGACGCCTGCGGCTCCACGCTGGGCGCGTGGCGGAAGAGCCGACCGGAAGCCGCTTATAGGAATTGACGTACGGGGCGTAGAACAGCGAGCTCTCCGGCAGCAGCGCAAGCACGCCCGCCATGAACGAGTGCAGCACCTTCTCGTTGTGGAAGGCGTTGCCGTCCTCCTGGCCAAGGCTCAAGTGCATGTGGCATGAGCTGCCGAAGCTGTCGTCGGTCGGCTTCGCCATGAAGGTGACAGTGCGGTCGTGCAGGCGAGCCGTCTCCCGCACGATGGTCTTGTACACGACATGCGAGTCACAGACCTGCAGGAAGTCGCCGTATCCGAAGTTGATCTCGAACTGTCCTGGCGCGCCCTCGTTCGCGTAGCCTTCCACTTCGAGGCCCGCCTGCCCGCACGCGCGGCAGATCGCTTCGAGTAGAGCACGATCACCGGGGTGAGTATCCAGCAGAGTGTCCGGGATGTACGGAGAGTGCGGACGAGGGTCGCGGAAGGTGTCGTCCCGGAGCGCCTGGGGGCTTTGGCCGTACGCGTAGAACTCCACCTCGGTACCGATGGCCGGTTGCAGGCCGAGCCGGGCGGCGTCAGCCAAAACGGCCTTCAGGACCTGACGGGGGGCTGCGTGGATCGGGCGACCCGCATTGTCATGAGCGTCTGCCAGTACGAGCTTGCCCGCGTCGCCGAGGTCGTAGACGCGGGAGTCCGCGGCCGCCCTGACGACGATGTCGCCGTCGCCGGTGTACCAGTGCAGTCCTGCGGTATCGGCCTCCGGTTCGGCCTCGTTCAGATCGATGTCGGTGGCCAGGACGTAGTCGCGGGCGGTGAAGGACGGCGCGGGGGTCTGCTGATCGGTGCTGACCAGCAGCCGCCGGCCCGTAAGGCGTCCGTGCACATCCGGAAGCCCGACCTGCAGGAAGGTGGTGTCATGCGGGGTGGTTGTCATGCGAGACCGTTCCTGAGGGTGACGGGAGAGACGTTCAGCGCGCGCTGGAGAGGCTCCAGCTTCAGCTCGACCTCGGCGAATTCGGCATCCGGATCCGACATATGCACGATGGCTCCGCCGGCGCCGACGTGGACCCCCTCCGGGTCGTTCACCACCGTCCGGATCACGATGTTGAGGTCCGCGGTGCCGTTGAGGGCCAGATAGCCGAGGCTGCCCGAGTAGATGCCGCGTGGAGCGCCTTCCAGTTCATCGATGAAGGACATCGTGCGGATCTTGGGCGCGCCTGTCATTGAGCCACCTGGGAAGGACGCCCGGACACAGTCGACCGCGCCCGTACCTTCTGCCAGAGTGCCGGAGATCGTCGACACGAGCTGATGGACGGTCTCGTAGGTCTCGACGTGCATGAGGCTGTCCACCTTCACGGTCCCGACCTCGCAGACGCGGCCTAGGTCATTGCGGAGAAGGTCGACGATCATCATGTTCTCGGCCTGCGTCTTCTCGTCTCCGCGGAGCCATTCGGCAAGTGCCCTGTCCTCTTCAGGGGTGGCACCGCGCTGAATGGTCCCCTTGATCGGTTTGGTCTCGACGCGGCGGTCATGGTCCAGCTTCACGAAGCGTTCCGGGGAGGAACACAAGACCTGGATCTCTCCGAACGCGAGATAGGCCGCGTATGGAGCTGGGTTGATCCGCCGGAGTTCCATGTAGAGAGCCAAGGGATCGTCCACCGGCTCACCGGTCAGACTGGTTGTCAGACAGACCTCGTAGGTCTCCCCTGCCCGGATGAGCTCCTGAGCCCGCCCGATCAGAGCCCGATACGCGTCCTTGTCATGGCGGAGGACCAGGGGAGCCCGGGCGGCTCTCGCCACCGGGGTCCGACTCACTACGTCGTGGGAAGCCACCGCTATGCGCTGGATCGCCTCGTCCACCCACTCACGGGCTGACGCCAGATGCGCCTGGTCGGTCACCGCACAGACATGAACCCGGTCCTCCTCATGGTCGAAGGCGAGGAATCGGTCCGAGAAGATGAACGCGGCGTCGGGATAGCGGGAGCGGTATCGGTCCGAACCACCGCATTCAGCCTTGAGCTCGTACCCGAGATAGCCGACGAAACCCCCATTGAAATCAAACGGGAGCTCCGTCTCCTGCTCGACCTCCACACCCGTCCAACGGGAAAGGTATTCCCAGACGGAAATATGGATATCTCCGCGAGTCTTGGATTCCACCTGCGCCGAGCCGTGGCGATAGGTGATCACATCGGCCAGCGGGCCAGTCGCATCACCCATGAAACTGAACCGGGCCCCCCGGACACACCGACTGCTGTCGAGCCAATAAGCATCACGTGAAGATCCGTAGAATTCTTCAAACATGGCCGCAGCGGGTATGGCGCTTTGTATTTGAGCATGGACGAGCCGAAGCTCATTCTTGAGATTCAATGGTTTTCCTGGTCAGGGAAAGGAGGAAGTTCGCGATGCGTGAATCAGGCGACGGCCAGGCGGTCGCCCGTAAGAGCCATGAAGTTCGCCACCAACTGCTCACCGTACTGACTGCAGACGGCTTCGGGGTGGTATTGCACCCCCCACTGCGGCTTGTCGGTTCGACGCACGCCCATCAATACGCCGTCATCGCTCCACGCAATGGCCCTAAGAGCGCTCGGGAGTGGCGTGGCCAGGGCCAACGAGTGGTAACGGACCGCGGAGAACCCCTGGGGGATGCCGGCGAAGAGCTCGTCGTCGTGGGTAATCTTGGAGATGCGACCGTGCATCGGCTCCGGCGCGCGCACAACATCGGCCCCAGCCGCCCAGCCGATGCCCTGATGACCGAGGCAGACCCCGAGAACGGGCTTCTGGCACTTCATCAGCACCTCGGCACATACGCCCAAGTCCTCGGCCGCCGTAGGGGTGCCTGGACCCGGGGATATCACGACGTTGTCAAATTCGAGTTGCTGGATTTGCGTCCAGGAGAGCTCGTCATTCTGCACAACTGTCGGCTTCTCACCGACAACGTCAGCTATGAGCTGGAATAGATTGTAGGTATAGGAATCATAGTTGTCGACTATGAGAGTGTGCATTGATTTTTACTTTTCCTTACCAGCGCGATCGGCGCATTGACCATGCCTTGAGGGCATGAAAAGATGAGCTTCAAGATTGCCTTGTATGGCAGCCTCTCTACTCACCCCACGGGCCTTCAGTGCGGCCACCCGCTGTCGACGTAACTCGCAGGAAAGGCTAACCCATCCATGATCAAAGTCAACCTACTTTCGGTAAATCTTATCAATACTCTTCGCCCTCTTTGGCGAGAGCTGACCGAGCATCACGCCCAGACATCACCCCATCTTGACCGTTTTGGAGAGCTACATCCCGAGAAGACGTTTTGGGAATCTCGTCGCCGCCAGTACCTGGAATGGATGACCGAGGACTTCAGCCGATGCCTGACCGCGCATGTGGAAGGGGAGCTCGCCGCCTACGCAATGGTCCGCATCAAAGCCGCCTCGGGTTCGCGTGACTGGGGCGAGCGGGTGGGCGTGCTCGAGACTCTCGTTGCCGGAAAGCAGTACCGCGGAATGGGGCTGGGCGGCCAGTTGTACGACCAGGCCATGAAACTCCTCGCCGACGAGGGCGTGGCCACTGTTCAGATCGCCGTCATGGCGGGCAATGACGGCGCGATGCGCTTCTACCAGCGGAGGGGAGCAGTGCCCTTCCTCACGACCGTCGTCGCCCCCACCGAACGCCACCCAGAAGCAGACTGAAGCCGGCCCGTGCCCCACCACACCGTTGACCTCCCGCAGCTGACGCCGCGTTGGGCGGGTGTAGCGGCTTGCTGGGATCCGGCTCGCGGCTTCACACCGTAGACGGTCTCGGAACCGTTCCACGGCTTCCTCGCCACGTCCGATCTGCCGCCCCACCCGGCGGGAACCTGCGTCAAGTCCCCGCAACGCTCACGCACAGAAGCAGTGAGAGATCCCCCGGTCACGTCCGGCAGCCACCGATCCGCCCGGCCCAGGCCGGGCACTCAGCAAGCCACGGGCACATGCGCTCACGCATCGCTCACGCGCGAGCCTGAAAACGAGTCAGCGCCCGAACCGACCGAAGCCGACCCGGGCGCTGCACAGCAGGTCAGAGGGGGTGAACCCTCCCCCGCCTCCGTAGGCCCTGTGGGACTCGAACCCACAACCAATGGATTAAAAGTCCACTGCTCTGCCAATTGAGCTAAGGGCCCAAGCGATGTTGCCCCCACGAGCATAGCCGGACGACGCCGAGTCTCCGATCGGGTATCCGGCTCCCGGCCGTGCCGGAGGGACGAACACGGCCGAGAAGGACCGAAAAGGGCCACGGATCGACCCGCTTCGGGCGTGTCCCGCCCAGCCCGGCAGAGCCCCCCCGACGACAGAGCGCCGCGGCCCGCCCGTTGGGGCAGAGCCACGGCGCTCCTCATGCGCTGATGTCAGCCGTTGCGCTTCCAGCGCGGCTTGTCCTCGCGACGCTGGAACGAGCCGCCACCCCGGTGGTCGTCACGACGGCCGTACGGGCGGTCGTGGCCGGGACGGTCATGCCCACCGGAGCGGAAACCCGGACGGTCGTCACGGCGGTCCCGGTTGAAGGGACGGTCGCTGCCACGGTGCCCACCGCGCTCGTCACGGCGGAACCCACCGCGCTCGCCACGGTCACGGTCCCGGTTGAACCCACCACGGTCGTCACGACGCTCGAACGAACGGCCACCACGGTCGCCGCCGCGGTCACCACGGTCGTCCCGACGGAAACCACCGCGCTCACCCCGGTCACCACGGTCGGCCCGGTCGTCACGACGGAAACCACCGCGGTCACGGTCACGGTCGAAGGAACGGCCACCACGGTCGTCACGACGCTCGAACGAACGACCACCGCGGTCACGGTCACGGTTGAAACCGCCACGGTCGTCACGACGCTCGAACGAACGGCCACCACGGTCGTCACGACGCTCGAACGAACGGCCACCACGGTCGTCACGACGCTCGAAGGAACGGCCACCGCGGTCACCGCCCCGCTCGCCACGGTCGTCACGGCGGAAACCACCGCGATCGTCACGCCGCTCCCGGCGCTCGTACGGAGCCGAGGACTCGGGGCGCTCCTCGCGCTCCACATCCTTCGCGGTCGGCTGCTCGGGCACCGACACCTCCACGGCGGCGGCCACGACCTCACCGGCCTCCCCGGTCACCACGGCCGCGGGCTCCTCGCCCCGCTCACGCGCGACCCGCGCCAGCAGCCGGTCGGACTCCTCACGCAGCTCGTTCGCACGCCGCTGCGCCCGCTCCAGCTCCTTGGTGAGCGCTGCGACCTCACGCTCGGCCTGCTGCGCCGCATTGCCCACCGACTCGGCCTGGACCTCGGTCATCGACCGGGCCCCGGTGATCTCGGCGACCTCCGGGTCGAAGGCACCGGCGCCCTGGATGATGTGGCGCGAGGCGTCGACGCCCGCATCCTCCATCAGCCGGAAGATCTGACGCCGCTGGTGCGGCAGCGACAGGGACACCACCGTGCCGGAGCGGCCCGCGCGAGCGGTACGGCCGGAGCGGTGCAGGTAGTCCTTGTGGTCACCGGCCGGGTCCACGTTCAGCACCAGATCGATGCCGTCGACGTGGATACCGCGCGCCGCGACGTCGGTCGCGACGAGCGCGTTGACGTAGCCCTTCTTGAAGTCCTCGAGCACACGGGTACGCGCGCCCTGCGTCATGCCGCCGTGCAGCGCGTCGGCCTTCACACCGGAGTCGCACAGCTGCTCGGCGATACGGTCGGCGCCCAGCTGGGTGCGGACGAAGATGATCGTGCGGCCCTTGCGGGAGGCGATCGCGGCGGTGACCGGCGCCTTGTCCTTGGGCTTCACGATGAGGATGTGGTGCGACATGGTCGTGACGTTGCCCTGGGCGCTGTCGACCTCGTGCGTGACGGGGTTGCTCAGGTAGCGCTTGACCAGCGTGGAGATCTCGTTCTCCATCGTGGCCGAGAACAGCATCCGCTGGCCGCCGGCCGGGACCTGGTCGAGCAGCTCGGTGACCTCGGGCAGGAAGCCCAGGTCGGACATCTGGTCGGCCTCGTCGAGGACGGCGACCTCGACGTTCTCCAGGGAGCAGGCGCCACGGTTGATGATGTCGCGCAGCCGGCCCGGGGTGGCGACGAGAATGTCGACGCCGCGCTCGAGGGCGTAGATCTGGTTGCCCATCGACGTACCGCCGCAGACGACCTTCATCTTCAGGCCGACGACGTCGCCGTACGGCTGAAGCGCGTCCGCGACCTGCATCGCGAGCTCACGGGTCGGGGTGAGGATGACCGCGCGCGGCTTGTGCTTCTCGGTGCGGCCGCCGGCGAGACGCGCCAGGGTCGGCAGACCGAACGACAGGGTCTTGCCGGAGCCGGTGCGGCCACGGCCGAGGATGTCCTTGCCGGCCAGCGCGTCCGGGATGGTCGCGGCCTGGATCGGGAAGGGAGTGGTCACACCGTTCTGCGCGAGCTTGCGCACGACACCCTCGGGAAGACCGAGGTCCTCGAAGGTGACCTCGGGGGCGTCCTCGACTGCCTCGTTCTCGGGCACGACGACGTGATCAGTACTGGCGATGGACATGCGAATGCGAAACCTTCCGGAGTCTCAGTCGGCACGCGCCCGTCAACTCCGTGATTCGCGAATCGCAATACGACCGCCTCAATGCGGTCCACCACGGCAAGGGAGAGTACGCGCCACACGGCGCGCTCTGCAGTGGCGCCGGGCAAGATGGGATCAAACGATCTGCCACCATACGCACTCCGGGCCCCACAAGGCAAACCGGACTGTGCAGGAGACAGCGGACCACTGCCCGAGGGCCGGACAGCATCCAGACCTCTCCAACCACCCGGCAACCGGGATTGTTCCCGCCCCGGAAAGAAAACTTCCACCCCACCCGCATGCCCCCACCCCTACGCCGGCGACCCCGCCTCCGGCGCCGGCTCCCGCTGCTCGAGCTGCGGCCCCGGCGGCTCGTGCGCCGACGACGACGGCTCCGGCGTCGGCTCGGGAGACGTCGTCGGCTCCTGCGGCGTCGGCGTGGGCTCCGGTTCGACCGTCCGGGTGGGCGTCGGCGGCGCCGGCGGCTTCGGCGACGGCCGGGCCGGCTTCCCCGGCCTGTCACCCCCCGGACCGGGCGGGCTCACCTCGGCGCTCGGCGACACCTCCGGCGCGACCGACTCCCCCGCCCCACCGCCCTTGCCCTTCTTGCCCTTCCTGCCCTTGCCGCGCCCCCGCTCGCCATCAGTCCCGACCGCGCCCGGACCGCCACCACCCCCCGACACCGCCGGACCGCCGTCGGACGCCTCGCCGGCCCGCTGCCCCGAGGAGTGCGACGGCCTGACGCTCCCGCCCGCGTCGTCGTCACCGACACTCATGCAGCCGGCGGCAGCGGCAACCGCCACGACCGTGACGGCCAGTCGGACGGGTACGTACAAGGGGCGCACGGGGCCACCTCCGGAACGGGTGATGGAGTCAACACCTCCAACTCCCGCCGCCCACAAGAGGACACGCGCCCCGTATTCACAACCCGGTCAGCCGTACCCCAGGGCGTGAAGACGCTCGTCGTCGATGCCGAAATGGTGCGCGATCTCATGCACCACGGTGACCTCCGTCTCCGCGACGACATCCTCCCGCGACTCGCACATCCGCAACGTCGGATTCCGGTACACCGTGATCCGATCCGGCAGCACACCGGCGTACCACTCACCCCGGTCGGTCAGCGGAGTCCCCTCGTACAGCCCGAGCAGCTCGGGATCGTCCGCCGGCGGCTCGTCCTCGACGAACACCGCGACGTTGTCCATCAGTCGCGTCAACTCCGGCGGGATCCGGTCGAGCGCCTCGGCGACCAGCTCCTCGAACTCCTCACGCGTCATCTCCAGCACAGGCCCATTGTCGGCCACGACCCCGCCGTACGAGAGCCTCCCGGCGCCGCATATCCGGCCGCGGACTTGGGCATACGGGATCAATGGCCCGCGTCCCCGCCGCAGTCCTGAGTGTCCTGAACCCCATCCGCAAGATCCCTCAAGCCCTCGCCCGCCGCTACCGCTCCCGCCAGGCGCCCACCACCATCGAACTCGTCGCACAGCCACACCCGTGGACCCGCGCCGTGGGACTCGTGGCCGTCGTCCTCTGCGGCGCGTGGCTGGGACTGCTGGTCGTGGGCAACGTCCGGGTCCCGGTCGGCCCCATGGACACCACGATGACGCTGCGGCCGTCGTTCACCGGCGGCACCAAAATCAACATCTCGCCCCTCGGCGCCCTGCAACTGGACAGCCACATCGCCCCCGTCCGCCTGGACGTCAACGTCGACCAGCTCGACCCCGACCGATCCCAAGCCCTCGTCGACCACCCCGAACGCCTCTCCGGCCTCCAGGACGAAGTCACCGCGGACGTCGGCCGCGGCACCCTCGACCTGGCCGTACGCTCCAGCGTCGCCGTCGTCGCCGGAGCCACCGCCCTCGGCCTCGCCGTCTACCGCCGACCCCGCCGCGCCCTGGCCGCCGGCGGCCTCGCCCTCACCCTCCTCGCCGCCTCGGGCGGCACGGCCTACGCCACCTGGCGCCCCGACTCCGTCCTGGAACCCAAGTTCTCCGGCCTCCTCACCTCGGCCCCCTCCCTGGTCGGCAACGCACGCAGCATCGTCACCGAATTCGACGTCTACCAGAAGGAATTGGCCCGCCTCGTCACCAACGTGACCAAGCTCTACGACGCCACCTCGACACTGCCGGCCTACGCGCCCGACCCCTCCACGATCCGCGTCCTACACGTCTCCGACATCCACCTCAACCCGGCGAGCTGGAAGATCATCGCCTCGCTCGTCAAGCAGTACAAGGTCGACGTGATCGTCGACTCCGGCGACACGATGGACCACGGCACCGCCGCCGAGAACGGCTTCCTGGACCCAATCGAAGACCTCGGCGCCCCCTACGTCTGGGTCCGCGGCAACCACGACTCGATGATCACCCAGCGCTACATGCAGGACCTGAAGAACGTCCACGTCCTGGACGACGGCAAGGCACAGACGATCAAGGGCCTGCGCTTCGCCGGCATCGGCGACCCGCAGTTCACCCCCGACCGCTCGCAGCAGACCGGCGCCCGGCAGTCCCAGGAACTGGCCGGCGCCCGCCTCGCCACCGCCCTGCGCGACCAGAGCACCGCCGGCACCCCGGTGGACGTCGCCATCGCCCACGAACCCTCCGCCGCCCGCGAGGTCGACGGCGAGGTCCCCCTGGCCCTGGCGGGCCACCTCCACCACGACGAGATGGAGATGCTGCCGTACGGCACCCGGCTGCGCATCGAGGGCTCCACGGGCGGGAGCGGGCTGCGCGCCATCGAAGGCAAGCACCCCGACCCCATCGAGGCGTCGATCCTGTACTTCGACCGGGACACCCGCCATCTCCAGGCCTGGGACGAGATCGAACTGGGCGGCCTCGGCCTCACCACGGCGGAGGTCAGCCGCCACCTCCCGAAGGAGAACCAGCCCGGCGCGACACCCTCCCCCAGCGCCCCCTCGGGCGCCACCCCGTCGGCCTCCCCGTAAACCGTTTTGGCGATAGCTCCCGCCATCCCATATGCTTCTCACGTCCCCGACGCGCTGAGAAGCGCCCAGGCGGGCCGATAGCCCTCATCGTCTAGCGGCCTAGGACGCCGCCCTTTCAAGGCGGTAGCACGGGTTCGAATCCCGTTGGGGGCACGCACCACCCTGTGCGACACTGTCGTACGAAGCTTGGTCCTGTGGAGCAGTTTGGAGTGCTCGCCACCCTGTCAAGGTGGAGGCCGCGGGTTCAAATCCCGTCAGGACCGCTGAGGTTTCACGTGAAACCTCGTGGCTGGGTAGCTCAGTTGGTACGAGCGATCGCCTGAAAAGCGATAGGTCGCCGGTTCGACCCCGGCCCCAGCCACAGCCAAGGCCCCGATCTGCGGATCGGGGCCTTGTTGTATGCCTCGTGATTCACACCCGTAGTACGAGCGATCACGTCCGCTACCGGAGAAGTACCCCAGCTCGCAGCTCGCCCCGTCGATGGCTTCGGCGGCAGCGGCGCATCCGGCCCCTACGCGATCAGCGTGAGGGCAGGGGCTGTGACTCGGCCCCGCTGACCCAGGCCCACCAGCCGCGATCGTCACCAGCGGCACTCCGGCCCGGCGCGCTTTGTATTCGATGAAGACGCCGAGCTGGGCGAAGGCCCAGGAGTGGATCGTGACGCGTTGGGGCTTCTCCGGTCGAAATCCGTTCGCCTCTGTTTTGCGGGGGATGAGATCCTGGATCCCGTATGTCTACGCACCCTGCCCCCGCCCTCGGCGCCCTCGCCCCCCGCCTGACCGAGCTGTCGCTGCGCGATGCGCACCGGCTCGGGCGCAGGCTCGAAGGTGCGCGCAAGATCCGTAAGCCCGAGGCGCGGGCCGCTGTGCTCGCCGAGATCGAGGCGGAGGTGGGCAGGGCCGAGGAGCGGATGGCCGGTCGGCGGGCTCTGGTGCCCGAGGTCTCGTATCCCGAGCAGCTGCCGGTCAGCCAGAAGAAGGACGCGATCGCGGAGGCCATTCGCGATCATCAGGTGGTGATCGTCGCCGGTGAGACCGGTTCCGGCAAGACGACGCAGATCCCCAAGATCTGTCTGGAGCTGGGGCGCGGTGTGCGGGGCATGATCGGGCACACGCAGCCCCGCAGGATCGCGGCCCGGACGGTCGCCGAGCGTGTCGCCGAGGAGCTGGACACTCCGCTCGGCGGGGCCGTGGGCTGGAAGGTGCGTTTCACCGACCAGGTCGATCCGGACGCCACGTTCGTCAAGCTGATGACGGACGGCATCCTGCTGGCCGAGATCCAGACGGATCGTGAGCTGCGCGCCTACGACACGATCATCATCGACGAGGCGCACGAGCGGTCCCTGAACATCGACTTCCTGCTGGGTTACCTCGCCCAGCTGTTGCCGAAGCGTCCCGATCTCAAGGTCGTCATCACTTCGGCCACGATCGATCCGGAGCGCTTCTCGAGGCATTTCGGTGATGCGCCGATCGTCGAGGTCAGCGGTCGTACGTATCCGGTGGAGGTCCGTTACCGGCCGTTGCTGGAGGAGGACGGTGACGACGCCGACCGTGATCAGATCACCGCGATCACGGATGCCGTGGAGGAGCTTCAAAGGGAGGGGAAGGGCGACATCCTCGTCTTCCTCTCCGGTGAGCGGGAGATCCGGGACACGGCCGATGCCCTCACCAAGAAGAACTACCGGTTCACGGAGGTCCTGCCGCTTTACGCCCGGCTCTCGCATGCGGAGCAGCACCGCGTCTTCCAGCCGCACACGGGCCGCAGGATCGTTCTGGCCACGAATGTCGCCGAGACCTCGCTGACCGTCCCGGGTATCAAGTACGTGATCGACCCCGGGTTCGCGCGGATCTCGCGTTACAGCCATCGCACCAAGGTCCAGCGGCTGCCCATCGAGCCGGTTTCGCAGGCGAGTGCCAACCAGCGCAAGGGCCGCTGCGGCCGTACCTCGGACGGCATCTGCATCCGGCTGTACAGCGAGGACGACTTCAATGCCCGGCCGGAGTTCACGGACGCGGAGATCCTTCGGACGAATCTCGCGTCCGTCATCCTGCAGATGACGGCGGCCGGCCTGGGTGACATCGAGAAGTTCCCCTTCATCGACCCGCCGGATCACCGCAACATCCGCGACGGTGTCCAGCTGCTTCAGGAGCTGAACGCCCTGGACCCGGTGCAGAAGGATCCCCGTAAGCGGCTCACGGAGACCGGCCGGAAGCTGGCGCAGCTGCCGGTTGACCCGCGGCTGGCCCGGATGGTCCTGGAGGCGGACAGGAACGGTTGTGTGCGCGAGGTCATGGTGATAGCCGCCGCGCTGTCCATCCAGGATCCGCGTGAGCGCCCCGCCGACAAGCAGACGCAGGCCGATCAGCAGCACGCCCGGTTCAAGGACGAGACCAGCGACTTCCTGGCCTATCTGAACCTCTGGCGTTATCTCCGCGAGCAGCAGAAGGAGCGGGGGTCGTCCTCCTTCCGCCGGATGTGCAAGCAGGAGTACCTCAATTTCCTTCGCATTCGTGAATGGCAGGACATCTATACGCAGTTGCGTACGGTCGCGAAGCAGATGGGCATCCACCTCAACGAGGACGATGCCCCGGCCGACCGCATTCACGTCTCCCTCCTGGCCGGCCTGCTGTCGCACATCGGCATGAAGGATGTGAAGGAGGGCGCGAAGAACGAGTATCTGGGCGCCCGGAACGCCAAGTTCGCGGTCTTCCCCGGATCGGCCCTCTTCAAGAAGCCTCCGCGTTTCGTGATGTCCGCCGAGCTCGTGGAGACGTCTCGGCTCTGGGCGCGGGTGAACGCCAGGATCGAGCCCGAGTGGGTCGAGCCCCTCGCCGCGCATCTCGTCAAGCGCACGTACAGCGAGCCGCACTGGGAGAAGGACCAGGCCGCGGTGATGGCGTACGAGAAGGTCACGCTGTACGGCGTGCCGATCGTGGCGCAGCGGAAGGTCAACTACGGGCGGATCGACGCGGAGATCAGCCGTGAGCTGTTCATCCGGAACGCGCTGGTGGAGGGGGACTGGCGCACGCACCACAAGTTCTTCTCGGACAACCGTCGCCTCCTCACCGAGGTCGAGGAGCTGGAGCACCGGGCCCGGCGCCGGGACATCCTGGTCGACGACGAGACCCTGTTCGACTTCTACGACCAGCGGATTCCCGAACACGTCGTCTCGGGCGTCCACTTCGACTCGTGGTGGAAGCGCAAGCGGCACGAGCAGCCCGACTTCCTCGACTTCGAGCGCGAGATGCTCATCAACGAGAAGGCGGGTGAGGTCACCAAGGCCGACTACCCGGACTCGTGGCGCCAGGGGAACCTCAAGTTCCGGGTGACGTACCAGTTCGAGCCGGGCGCGGACGCCGACGGCGTGACCGTCCACATCCCGCTCCAGGTCCTGAACCAGGTCACGGACGAGGGCTTCGACTGGCAGATCCCGGGGTTGCGCGAGGAGCTGGTGACGGAGCTGATCCGGTCCCTGCCCAAGCCGATCCGGCGGAACTACGTGCCCGCGCCGAACTTCGCGAAGGCGTTCCTGGACCGGGCAGTCCCCCTTCAGGAGCCCCTCACCGCGACCATGACCCGCGAGTTGCGGCTCATGGTCGGTGTGCCCTTCGAGGTGGACGACTTCGATCTGTCCAAGGTCCCCGACCATTTGAAGGTCACGTTCCGGATCGTCGACGAGCGTCGCCGCAAACTGGCCGAGGACAAGGATCTGGAGGCGCTGAAGCTCAAGCTGCGCCCGAAGGCCCGCAAGGCGCTCTCGCAGGCGGCCGCGGCGACCGCGGAACGCTCCGGTGGTGAGTCCCTGGAGCGTTCGGGCCTGACGGACTGGACGATCGGCACGCTCACCCGGGTCTTCGAGACCCGTCGGGCCGGTCAGCCGGTGAAGGCTTATCCGGCGCTGGTCGACGACGGCGACACGGTCTCCGTGCGTCTCTTCGACACGGAGGCGGAGCAGGCGCAGGCGATGTGGAAGGGCACGCGCCGGCTGATCCTGCGCAACATCCCGGTGAATGCGGCGAAATTCGCGAGCGACCGCCTGACGAACGCGCAGAAGCTGGCCCTGTCCGCGAATCCGCACGGCTCGATCCAGGCCCTGTTCGACGACTGTGCGATGGCCGCCGCCGACAAGCTGATCGGGGACTTCGGGGGACCGGCGTGGGACGAGGAGTCGTACCGGAAGCTGTACGACAAGGTGCGTGCCGAGATCGTCGACACGACCGTCCGCACGGTGGATCAGGTGCAGCAGGTCCTGGCGGCCTGGCAGGCCTGTGAGCGGCGCCTGAAGGCCGTACGCAGCCCGGCGCTGCTGGCGAACCTCCAGGACGTACGGGGGCAGCTGGACGGCCTCGTGAGGCCGGGCTTCGTGACGGAGGCGGGGTTGCGGCGTCTGCCGGATCTGATGCGCTATCTGGTGGCGGCCGACCGGCGTCTGCAGCAGATGCCGACGAACGTCCAGCGGGACACGACGCGGATGGAGAAGGTCCATGAGATGCGGGACGAGTACGCCTGGCTGCTGGAGCAGTTGCCGCAGGGCCGGCCGGTTCCGTCGTCGGTTCTGGACATCCGCTGGATGATCGAGGAGCTCCGGGTCAGTTATTTCGCCCACGCGCTGGGCACGGCGTATCCCGTCTCCGACAAGCGGATCGTGAAGGCGATCGACGCGGCGGCGCCGTGACGGGACCGGCACGCAGGGTGAGTTCGACCCGGGGCTCACCCTCCTGTACAGTCTCTTCTCGCAGCGCAACGCACGGATAGCGCCGCGAAACCTGGTCCTGTGGAGCAGTTTGGAGTGCTCGCCACCCTGTCAAGGTGGAGGCCGCGGGTTCAAATCCCGTCAGGACCGCAGCGAAAGAGCCCGGATCTTCGGATCCGGGCTCTTTTGTGTGCTCTGACCTCCGCGTAAGCCCTTCGGGCCCCCACACGCCGTCTTGACGCCCCCTCATTCCCTCGGTACCCCAGAACCAGGGCCGTTTCCCGTACGGCCTTCTGGAGGTGGCGTATGGCGGCAGTGGCCAGGCACGAGACGCGGGCTCTGCTGCGCGCGCACCTGTCGGCCGCGTCGTCGTACCGGCACCTCACCCGGCACTGCCCGATCTGCCATCGGCTGCTGCGGCTGGCGATGGAGTCCGCGCCGCGCGCGGACCGGGAGGACGAGAGCCCGGCGCGGGCTTGATCCACGAGCGGTCCCAACGCCCGTACGGACGCGGGTTGCTGGAGAGGGAGGTTCCTCTACCGCACGCGAGGCGGAGCTAACAAGCCGCTCGGTATGTGACGGGTGTCACCGCATGAGTTTTGGAAAGTGGGTTACTTACACCCCGCCTACAAAGGGTCAATTTAATATGTGCAATTGCACCCTGTCCGGGGTGCCGCGCACAGGGGATCCGACACCCCTCCCCCAGGCTCCTACAAGGCCGCTCACAGCCGGATCTGCAGACCATCGCGGGCGCACAAAAAAGATCGCGCTGGACCCGGCGGAGTCCAGCGCGATCGACGACGCACCCTGTGTATGCCTGAGAAGCTCTGACTGGCGTGGGCGTGGGGCCTGTTGGGGCAGGACCCGCGTCGTTTGGAGCTGCGGTTCCGGGCGTCGCGACCGGTGGGGGACCAGCCGGTTTTGCCCGGTTATTCAGTTGTTCAGGCCTCGCTGCGCTGCTGCGGGATGCCCGCGAGCAGCGCGCGGACCTCGGCCTCGCGGTAGCGCCGATGCCCGCCGAGCGTGCGGATCGACGTGAGCTTGCCGGCCTTCGCCCACCGCGTGACCGTCTTCGGGTCCACACGGAACATGGTGGCGACCTCAGCCGGGGTCAGCAGCGGCTCGGCATCAGGGGTGCGAGCGGTCATGAGCGGCCTCCTCGGGAGAACCGAACCTTCTCGGTTCTTTCCTCTAAATTCTGCACCTTGACCCGCGTTGCCCGAAATGGCGGACGCGAGTCGAGTCGGTTATAGGACGAACGGCTTGTCCTCGGCACTACAACTACACCATCTGTCCAGCCGCGTCGGCCAAACCGATGGAATTGCCCCTCCAGGTGTTCATCAGCGACGGAAGCCGATGGACCATGCCATAGCGGACAGTCACACCGCTGTGACGATCAGTCACAGGGTGATCAGGAAGTCACCAGACCCCCCAAAGCGTGCAATGCTGAGATTCCGCCCATAGTGCAGCACCATGGGACGGAAGGAGCCCTCCCCGGGCTCCTTGTCCTATTTTGGCATGAGGAGGGGCAAGGGACGCAAGAGCCTCGTACGTGTAGTCCGTCACGCTTGGCCTACTTGAGAGGTCTGCCCGGATCGGGTCCTACGTCCCTTGTTGACGAAGCCTCAGGAGACGCACGGCCCGCTTCAGGAACTCGGTGCGAGGACGAAACCCCAAATCGGGCGGTTCGTCAAACGTCAGTTCGTGACCGAATGCGAGCGGTGTGTACGGACATCAAGGTCAGGGTCAGTTGGCCGACCGAAGATCCCGCACGGAACGCCAGCGCTCCACGAGCCGGGCGTACGCCGTCCCCGCGGCCTCCCCGTCGCCCCTGCGCAGGGCGGCGATGCCCTCGGCCACATCCGCGGCCGAGTGATCGTCCTCCAGCACCCCCGCGGGCAGCGCGTGCACCAGACCGCCGTAGTCCAGCTCCACGAGGGAGCGCGGGTGGAACTCCTCGAGCCAGCGCCCGACGTCCATCAGGCCGTCGATCAGCGGCCCCTCGTCCATGGCCTCCTTCAGGGCCCGCAGACCCCGGGCCACCCGCCGACGGGCCTGGACCATGGGGGTGCGGTAGCGCAGCACCGGCGGGCCGCCGGCCGAGGCGCCGCTGTCGTACTCGCGCTCCTCGTCGGAGACCAGGACGAACCAGTTGATCGGCACCTGCCAGGTGGCCGTACGGATCCACGGCCGGGCGTCCGGGTTGATGGCCAGCCAGCGCTCGTAGTCCTGGGCCGCCTGACGTCGCAGGACGGGGGGCAGGACCGCGTCCATGACCGGCGGGGGGAGCTCCTCGGACAGCTCGTCCAGGGCCAGCCAGCCGCGCAGCCGGGTGCGCCAGGGGCAGACGCAGACGACGCCGTCGACGTCGAGCACGAAGGCGTCCTCGCTCTCGTGCACCGGGACCGGGACCGGCGGGACGGGTGCCAAGTCGGCCAGGGCACGGCGGAGTTCGTCCTGGTACGTGGGACGGTCGGTACGGCGGGCGTAGCGGGCCCACTGGCTGCGCTCCGGCTCGGGGAAGGCGGCCAGCGGTTCGTAGACGCGCAGGTAGGTCGCGTAGGGGACGATCACCGGGGTCACCTTGGGCACGCCTGCTCCCTCCCCCGCGCGCCGCCGCGAAAACCTGCGGAACCCGCTTACGATCGCGCGGGAAATCTATGCAAATCGTCGCACGGGTGTACTCCGGTCGGAGGTGATCCTGTGCACGGTGCGGTCGGCGGGCCCGGCAGGCTCTAATCTCATGCTCAACAGTCCCCGCCACCCACACGGGAGCTGGTCTCCACCCGCCGCAACTTACTCAGGAGTCACCACAGTGACCGACGTAATCGGCGCACCTGCTGATGTACTGCACACCCTGTTCCACTCGGACCAGGGCGGACATGAGCAAGTCGTGCTCTGCCAGGACCGCGCGAGCGGCCTCAAGGCCGTCATCGCCCTCCACTCCACCGCCCTGGGCCCCGCGCTCGGCGGTACGCGCTTCTACCCGTACGCGAACGAGGCCGAGGCCGTCGCCGACGCGCTGAACCTCGCCCGCGGGATGTCGTACAAGAACGCCATGGCCGGTCTCGACCACGGCGGCGGCAAGGCCGTGATCATCGGCGACCCGGAGAAGATCAAGAGCGAGGAGCTGCTCCTCGCCTACGGCCGGTTCGTGGCCTCGCTCGGCGGCCGGTACGTCACCGCCTGCGACGTCGGCACGTACGTCGCCGACATGGACGTCGTGGCCCGCGAGTGCCGCTGGACGACCGGCCGCTCCCCCGAGAACGGCGGCGCCGGGGACTCCTCCGTCCTCACCGCCTACGGCGTCTACCAGGGCATGCGCGCCTCCGCGCAGCACCTGTGGGGCGACCCCGCGCTGCGGGGCAAGCGGGTCGGCATCGCCGGTGTCGGCAAGGTCGGCCACCACCTGGTGGAGCACCTGCGGGCGGAGGGCGCGGAGGTCGTCATCACCGACGTGCGCGAGGACGCCGTGGGCCGGATCCTCGCCGCGCACCCGACGGGCGTCACGGCCGTCGCCGACACCGCGACCCTGATCCGCGCCGAGGGCCTCGACATCTACGCCCCCTGCGCGCTCGGCGGCGCCCTGAACGACGACACGGTGCCGGCGCTCACCGCCAAGGTGGTCTGCGGCGCCGCCAACAACCAGCTCGCCCACCCGGGCGTGGAGAAGGACCTCGCCGACCGCGGGATCCTCTACGCGCCGGACTACGTGGTGAACGCCGGCGGTGTCATCCAGGTCGCCGACGAGCTGCACGGCTTCGACTTCGAGCGGTGCAAGGCGAAGGCGTCGAAGATCTTCGACACCACGCTGGCCATATTCGCACGTGCGAAGGAAGACGGCATTCCGCCGGCCGCGGCGGCCGACCGGATCGCCGAGCAGCGGATGCACGACGCGGCCCTGGCCCGCCGGGCCCGATGACCGCGGGCTGATCCCGGGCGTCTCGTACGTTTGGCCGGTACCCGTCGGTGGGCAGTTAGAGAGAACTCTCACTTCTACCGGCGGGTCGACCGCCGATAAGTGGTTAAAATCGCGGTTGACCAGCGAGGACGGGGCGCCTCGAAGGTCCTGGGCGCGGGCACGTCATGCGGGCGACGTACCGTATGGGCGCGGGCTCAGGTACCGTGGAAGCCCTACGGACCGGTCTCTCCGCGGAGAGTCCGTGCCGGACCATGAACGCGTGTCAAGACTCTGGGGCCGTCGAGCCCCGTCGTTGAGGGGGTCGAGCCATGGGGCGCGGCCGGGCCAAGGCCAAGCAGACGAAGGTCGCCCGCCAGCTGAAGTACAACAGCGGTGGGACTGACCTCTCACGCCTGGCTGAGGAGCTGGGTGCATCGCCTTCGAATCCGCAGCCGCCTAACGGCGAGCCGTTCGAAGACGATGAGGACGACGACCTGTACGCACGGTACGCCGACCTCTACGAGGACGACGACGACGAGGACGGCCAGTCCTCGCAGCATCGTCGCGGCGCTTGACCCTGCACTAGTGCACTAACCCGGTCGGTGACTCCGGTCACCGACCGGGTTCTGTGCTGCCTGCAGGGCCATGCCCCCGTGTCTCAGCTCGCGTAGTCACCGATCAGGGCGGCACCGGTGGTGTGCTCGCCCCGGTCCGTGATCTCTCCGGCCACCCAGGCGTCCACGCCACGGTCGGCGAGGGTCGCCAGGGCCACGTCCACGGACTCCTGCGGCACGATCGCGATCATGCCGACGCCCATGTTCAGGGTCTTCTCGAGCTCCAGGCGCTCGACGCTGCCCGTGCGGCCGACCAGGTCGAAGATCGGGGCCGGGGTCCAGGTGGAGCGGTCCACGATCGCGTGCAGGTCGTCGGGGATGACCCGGGCGAGGTTGGCCGCGAGGCCGCCGCCGGTGATGTGGCTGAAAGCGTGCACCTCGGTGGTGCGCATCAGGGCCAGGCAGTCCAGCGAGTAGATCTTCGTGGGCTCCAGCAGCTCCTCGCCGAGGGTGCGGCCGAGCTCCTCGATGTGCGCGTCCAGCGCCAGGCCCGCCTGGTTCAGCAGGACGTGGCGGACGAGGGAGTACCCGTTCGAGTGAAGCCCGGAGGACGCCATGGCGATCACCGCATCACCCGTCCGGATGCGATCGGCACCGAGCAGCCGGTCGGCCTCCACGACGCCCGTACCGGCGCCGGCGACGTCGAAGTCGTCCTCGCCCAGCAGGCCCGGGTGCTCGGCCGTCTCGCCGCCGACCAGGGCGCATCCGGCCAGCACGCAGCCCTCGGCGATGCCCTTGACGATGGCGGCGACCCGCTCGGGGTGGACCTTGCCGACGCAGATGTAGTCGGTCATGAACAGCGGCTCGGCGCCGCAGACCACGATGTCGTCCATGACCATGGCGACCAGGTCGTGGCCGATGGAGTCGTAGACGCCCAGCTGGCGGGCGATGTCGACCTTGGTGCCGACGCCGTCCGTGGCGGAGGCGAGCAGCGGCCGCTCGTAGTTCTTCAGGGCGGAGGCGTCGAAGAGGCCGGCGAAGCCGCCGAGGCCGCCGAGGACCTCGGGGCGCTGGGCCTTCTTCACCCACTCCTTCATCAGTTCGACGGCGCGGTCGCCCGCTTCGATGTCGACGCCCGCGGCTGCGTAGCTGGCACCAGTTGTGTCAGGCATGACGATGAGAACCTTCGTGTTTGTACGGCAGGTGTTACGGGCCGTCTTACGGGCGGCGGATCGCGTCGGCGGCGGCCGTGGCGGCCGGGCCGGCGGCCAGCTCCGTCTCCAGCAGCTGCTTGCCGAGCAGCTCGGGGTCCGGGAGCTCCATCGGGTACTCGCCGTCGAAGCAGGCGCGGCACAGGTTCGGCTTGGCGATGGTGGTCGCCTCGATCATGCCGTCGATGGAGATGTAGGCCAGGGAGTCGGCGCCCAGGGAGGTGCCGATCTCGTCGATCGTCATGCCGTTGGCGATGAGCTCGGCGCGGGTGGCGAAGTCGATGCCGAAGAAGCAGGGCCACTTCACCGGCGGCGAGGAGATCCGGATGTGGACCTCGGCGGCGCCCGCCTCGCGGAGCATGCGGACCAGGGCGCGCTGGGTGTTGCCGCGCACGATCGAGTCGTCGACGACGACCAGGCGCTTGCCCTTGATGACTTCCTTCAGCGGGTTCAGCTTCAGGCGGATGCCCAGCTGGCGGATGGTCTGCGAGGGCTGGATGAAGGTCCGGCCGACGTAGGCGTTCTTCACCAGGCCGGCGCCGAAGGGGATGCCGGAGGCCTCCGCGTAGCCGATGGCGGCGGGGGTGCCGGACTCCGGCGTCGCTATGACCAGGTCGGCCTCGACCGGGGCCTCCTTCGCCAGCTTGCGGCCCATCTCCACGCGGGAGAGGTACACGTTCCGGCCGGCGATGTCGGTGTCGGGGCGGGCCAGGTAGACGTACTCGAAGACACAGCCCTTGGGCTTCGCGTCCGCGAATCGGGAGGTCCGCAGGCCGTTCTCGTCGATGGCGACGAACTCGCCCGGCTCGATCTCGCGGACGTAGCTGGCGCCGCAGATGTCGAGGGCGGCGGACTCGGAGGCGACGACCCAGCCGCGCTCCAGCCGGCCGAGGACCAGCGGGCGGATGCCCTGCGGGTCGCGGGCCGCGTACAGGGTGTGCTCGTCCATGAAGACCAGCGAGAAGGCTCCCTTGACCTGCGGGAGGACCGCGTGGGCGGCCTCCTCGATGGTCAGCGGCTTGCCGTCCTCGTCGACCTGGGCCGCGAGGAGCGCGGTGAGCAGGTCGGTGTCGTTGGTCGCCGCGACGCGCGGGGTGCGGCCGCCTTCCTGCTTGGGCAGGTCGGCGACCATCTCGGCGAGCTGGGCGGTGTTGACGAGATTGCCGTTGTGGCCGAGCGCGATGGATCCGTGTCCGGTCGCGCGGAAGGTCGGCTGGGCGTTCTCCCAGACGGAGGCACCGGTGGTCGAGTAGCGGGCGTGACCGACCGCGATGTGACCCTGGAGCGAACCGAGGGAGGTCTCGTCGAAGACCTGGGAAACCAGGCCCATGTCCTTGAAGACGAGGATCTGTGAGCCGTTGCTGACCGCGATTCCCGCGGATTCCTGGCCTCGATGCTGGAGGGCGTAGAGCCCGAAGTACGTGAGCTTGGCGACCTCTTCGCCCGGAGCCCAGACACCGAAGACGCCGCAAGCGTCCTGGGGGCCCTTCTCACCGGGGAGCAGGTCGTGGTTGAGTCGTCCGTCACCACGTGGCACGCCTCCGAGTGTAGGCGAGGTCGACCACTGGTCCGAATTGGGGATACCGGACTTTCCGGTGGATCACCGCTCGGCGACCGCTCGCACACTCGTACCGTTTTCGCTGGTCAGCGTAAGGGTTTGGTGATCGACTCGGTACTTCGGCTTTCCGTCGAAAAGACGCAGCAGCTTCTTCTCGTCGTCCATGAGTGAGTCTTCGCACATCATTCGGGTCGTGGCGGGAGGGCCGAGGGTGATATGGCCGTCGCGGACCGTGGCCTTGGCGTTCACCTTGTTGCAGCCGAGGCTGCCGGAGACGGTGCCCTTCTTCTCGTCAAAGGTGAGGTGGGCCCGGCCGTCGGCGCCCGGGGTCGTGACGGTCCACTTGGTGCCGGCCAGCGGGGCGTCCTTCGCCTCGGTCAGGCGGACGGTGTCGCCCTCGCCGGTGGTGAGGGTGAGACGGCCGTCGTCCGTCTTCGCCGTCAGCTCCTTCTCCGAGAAGGCCTTCGCGAGGGTCGTCTCGAACGCGACGGGCGTGCCCTCGCAGGCCATCTCGGTGGCCCTGGTCTTGCCGAGCCGGACGCGGTCGCCGTCGACGGTGGCCTCGGCGCTGAAGTCGTTGCAGCCGAGGCTGCCCTCGGCCCGGCCCTTGTCGATGGTCACGTGGGCGCCGGCCGGGGCCTTCTGCGTCCTGCCGTCCGCGGTGACACTCTCCACGTTCCACCGCACACCGGTGATCGGCTTGTCGGCACCGGCCGAGCCGCTGCCACTGCCCGCCTTCTCGCTGCCACAGGCCGCCAGGAGCGGGACGAGCATGGCGGCGGCCGTCAGGGTCATGCGCTGCTTCTGCCTGTCCATGCCACTTCGACGGGCGACCCGGGTGGATCGGTTCCCCTTATTGCATCAGGGGCAGATGGGCCGACAGGTCCGCCCGCTCTCCGCTCGCGTTGACCTTGGCATCCTGGACGGCCTGCGCCCATTCCACCCGCCCGGTGGCCAGCCGGATCCAGGTCAGCGGGTCCGTCTCGACGACGTTGGGCGGGGTGCCCCGGGTGTGCCTCGGCCCCGCCACGCACTGCACCACCGCGTACGGCGGCACCCGCACCTCCGTCGAACCGC
The DNA here is from genome assembly GCF_040296465.1 of Streptomyces sp. NPDC002130. NCBI lineage: Bacteria > Bacillati > Actinomycetota > Actinomycetes > Kitasatosporales > Streptomycetaceae > Streptomyces > Streptomyces sp. NPDC002130. The sequence goes on along the minus strand of NZ_JBEOXI010000030.1, from coordinate 10,773 downwards.
CGGGCGCCTTGACAGCGAGCGTGTCGGCCAGGAGCCGGGTGCAGGCGGCCAGGGCCTGACGGTCGTAGGGGATGTCCAGGCCGGGGACGGCGGCGTTGAGGTCGTCGGTGTGGACGACGAGTTCGACGGTGCGGGTGACGAGGTAGTCGGCCAGTGTCAGGGCTCCGGCGCTGGTGGCGAGCAGCCGGGTGCCGGGGTGGGCGGCGAGGTCGGCGGTGAAACGCTCCTCGGTGGCCGCGAGGTGGGCGGCCGCATCCGGGTGGCTCAGGGCCAGCTCGCGGGCGTGAGCGGCGATGTCCGGCGCGTCGGCCGCGATCGCGGAGGGCCAGTCGAGCAGTGTGCCGTCCTGCTTGGCCGGCTCCGGCAGGCCGGTCAGCCGGGAGACCGCCCCGAGGCTCATCCCGACGTGTGCCACCAGGTCCCGTACGGTCCAGTCGCCGAGCCGGGTGGGCAGGGCGAGCTGCTCGGGGGTGAGGTCGGCGGCAGCGGCCCGCACGTGGCCGAACTGGGCGAGCACCGCCGCGCGGATCTTGACGGGGTCGTAGCTGCGGGTGCGTTTCCTGGCCGGTGGCATGAGGGTCAGCCTAAGTGCGGCCCATGACAGGGGGAGCCGCCTCGAAGGTCTCTCCGTTGCGGGGGACGCCGATCCCCCGCCAGGTGAAGGACACGCCCCGGGCCGCGTCCGGGTCCGGGCCGTCCATCAGCTGGAAGTGCAGGTGCGGTTCGGTCGAGTTGCCGGAGTTGCCGCAGCGGGCGATCACCTGTCCGGCGCGGACGCGGTCGCCCTCGCGGACGGTGAGGGAGCCGCGCCGGAGGTGGGCGTAGGCGGCGAAGGTGCCGTCGCCGAGGTCGAGGACCAGGTGGTTGCCGAGGATGCGGCTGACGCCCACGACCTCGCGCACCGTCCCCTCGAGAAGCATCAGGTACAGCAGCCCGGGCAGGGAGGTGCGGCTGAGGTGGTCGCGCTGCCGGCCTCGCGCTCGTACGACGGTGGCGTCGGCGACCGCCAGGACAGGGGCGCCGTAGGCCGGGAAGTCCTGGGGGCGGCGGGCGAGCGGCCACAGCCATCCGAAGGCCGGGCGGGCACCCGGCTCGGGCTCGGCCAGGATGTCGATGGCGAACGTCTGGCCGTAGCTGTGCACGCCGTGGCTGGGCGTGCGGTCGGCCGGGCTGTTCAGCGCGGACCAGCGGCCGGTGACGGGCGGAGCGACCTCGACGGGCTCACGGGGCGCGCGAGGCTTGTCCGGGGCGCCGCCCCACCGGTTCGCCAGGAGGACGACGGCGTACGCCAGGACCACCGGCGCGAAGTTCCACCACCAGGGGCCGGCTGACAGGCCGAAACCCAGGTCGGCGGCTATCAGTCCGAAGAAGACCAGCCACAGAACGCGGTAGGTCACCATGCCGAGCTTGCGTGCGGACATTCAGTTCTCCCCCCGGTTCCTCTACGGGCGGGTTGTCGCCAACGCCACCAGCAGCGGTACGACCCGGCCCGGTGGCACCTCGTAGCGGCCCCGGCCGGGCGTGTGGAGCCAGCCCGTGGCGGTGAGCTGGCGCAGGTGGTGGTAGATCTGGCCGGTCGTGCCGACCTCCTCCAGCTCGGCGAGTGCGGTGGCGGTGCGCCGGCCACCGAGGATCTCGCGGAGCAGGCGGATCCGGACCGGGTGGCCGAGCGCCGCGAACGACTCGGCGGCCGTCGTCCAGTCGCCCCCCAGCAGGTCCTCCGTGAGGGCGGCCATCTGCCAGGCGTACTGCTCGCCCGTCGGCAGGCCCACGGAGCCGGTGTAGAGGACACCGCCGTCGGCCACCCCCGCCTCGGACAGCTGCTCCTTCAGCCCGTTCAGAGCCCAGAAGTCGCCTCCGTCGATGCGGGGGCCGGTGCGCTGGGGGCCTTCCAGGGCCTCCAGACGGCGCTCGAGGTCTGTGACGCGTTGTTCCAGGTCCACGCCCAAAGATTACGGAACTACGTAATTACATGCAAGAGTCGGGCGCCCGCATCCGTGCGGGCACAGCGAAGCCCCCGCCCGGCGGACCGGGCGGGGGCTTCGGAGCGGTTGCCTACTTCAGCAGCGCCGGGATCGTGCCCTCGTGCGCATCGCGCAGCTCGGCCAGGGGGAGCGCGAACTCGCCCTGGACGTCCACGGTGTCACCGTCCACGACACCGATGCGGGTGACCGGCAGGCCCCGCGCACCGCACATGTCGTTGAAGCGGACCTCCTCCGAGCGCGGTACGGCCACGACAGCGCGGCCCGCCGACTCGGAGAAGAGGAAGGTGAAGGCGTCCAGACCGTCCGGGACGATCAGGCGGGCGCCCTTGCCGCCGAGCAGCGCCGACTCGACGACCGCCTGGATCAGACCGCCGTCCGACAGGTCGTGCGCGGAGTCGATCATGCCGTCGCGGGAGGCGGAGATCAGGATCTCGGCCAGCAGGCGCTCGCGCTCCAGGTCGACCTTCGGGGGCAGACCGCCGAGGTGGTCGTGCACGACCTGCGACCAGGCCGAGCCGCCGAACTCCTCACGCGTGTCGCCGAGGAGGTAGAGCAGCTGGCCCTCCTCCTGGAAGGCGACGGGCGTGCGGCGGGCCACGTCGTCGATGACGCCGAGGACCGCGACGACCGGGGTCGGGTGGATGGCGGCCTCGCCGGTCTGGTTGTAGAGGGAGACGTTGCCGCCGGTCACCGGGGTGCCGAGCTGCTGGCAGGCGTCCGCCAGACCGCGCACCGCCTCCGCGAACTGCCACATCACCGCAGGGTCCTCGGGCGAGCCGAAGTTCAGGCAGTCGGAGACCGCGAGCGGCTTGGCACCGGTGGTGGCGACGTTGCGGTACGCCTCCGCCAGGGCCAGCTGGGCACCGTGGTACGGGTCGAGCTTGGCGTACCGGCCGTTGCCGTCCGTGGCGATGGCCACGCCGAGGCCGGTCTCCTCGTCGATCCGGATCATGCCGGAGTCCTCGGGCTGGGCGAGGACGGTGTTGCCCTGGACGAAGTGGTCGTACTGGCTGGTGATCCAGGACTTGGAGGCCTGGTTCGGGGAGCCGACCAGCTTCAGGACCTGGTCCTTCAGCTCCTCGGACGTCTCCGGACGCGGCAGCTTGTTCGCGTCGTCCGCCTGCAGCTCGTCCTGCCAGGACGGGCGGGCGTAGGGGCGCTCGTAGACCGGGCCCTCGTGCGCGACCGTGCGCGGGTCGACGTCGACGATCTTGCCGCCGTGCCAGTAGATCTCCAGGCGGTCGCCGTCGGTCACCTCACCGATGACGGTGGCGATGACGTCCCACTTCTCGCAGATCTCCAGGAAGCGGTCGACCTTCCCCGGCTCGACGACCGCGCACATGCGCTCCTGCGACTCGCTCATGAGGATCTCCTCGGGCGAGAGCGTGGAGTCGCGCAGGGGCACGTCGTCCAGGGTGACGCGCATGCCGCCGGAGCCGTTCGAGGCCAGCTCGCTCGTCGCGCAGGACAGGCCCGCCGCGCCGAGGTCCTGGATGCCGACGACCAGCTTCTCGGCGAAGGCCTCCAGGGTGCACTCGATGAGGAGCTTCTCCTGGAAGGGGTCGCCGACCTGCACGGCCGGGCGCTTCGAGGGCTTGGCGTCGTCGAAGGTCTCGGAGGCCAGGATCGAGGCGCCGCCGATGCCGTCGCCGCCGGTCCGGGCCCCGTACAGGATGACCTTGTTGCCCGCACCGGAGGCCTTGGCCAGGTGGATGTCCTCGTGCCGCATGACGCCGATGGCACCGGCGTTGACCAGCGGGTTGCCCTGGTAGCAGGCGTCGAAGACGACCTCGCCGCCGATGTTGGGCAGGCCCAGGCAGTTGCCGTAGCCGCCGATGCCCGCGACGACACCCGGCAGGACGCGCTTGGTGTCGGGGTGGTCGGCAGCGCCGAAGCGCAGCGGGTCGACGACGGCGACCGGGCGGGCACCCATCGCGATGATGTCGCGGACGATGCCGCCGACACCCGTGGCCGCGCCCTGGTAGGGCTCGACGTACGACGGGTGGTTGTGCGACTCCACCTTGAAGGTGACCGCGTAGCCCTGGCCGACGTCGACGACACCGGCGTTCTCGCCGATGCCGACGAGCATCGCGTCGGACTCGGGGGCCTTCTCGCCGAACTGACGCAGGTGGACCTTGCTGCTCTTGTACGAGCAGTGCTCCGACCACATCACCGAGTACATGGCGAGCTCGGCCCCGGTGGGGCGGCGGCCGAGGATCTCGACGACCCTCTCGTACTCGTCCTTCTTCAGGCCCAGCTCGGCCCAGGGCAGCTCGACGTCGGGGGTCGCGGCCGCGTGCTCGACCGTGTCCAGAGGCGTCCGGCTCATGCGTTGACCAGCTTCTTGAGGATCGAGGTGAAGAACGGGAGGCCGTCGGTGCGACCGGTGCCGATCAGCGGCTCGACGGCGTGCTCGGGGTGCGGCATGAGGCCCACGACGTTCCCGGCCGCGTTGGTGACGCCGGCGATGTCCCGCTGGGAGCCGTTCGGGTTGAAGTCGACGTACCGGAAGGCGACCCGGCCCTCGGCCTCCAGCTCGTCGAGGGTGCGCTCGTCGGCGACGTACTGCCCGTCGTTGTTCTTCAGCGGGATGTGGATCTCCTGGCCGGCCGAGTAGTCGGTGGTCCAGGAGGTCTCGGCGTTCTCCACACGCAGCTTCTGGTCGCGGCAGATGAAGTGCAGGTGGTCGTTGCGCAGCATCGTGCCGGGCAGCAGGTGGGCCTCGGTGAGGATCTGGAAGCCGTTGCAGATGCCGAGCACCGGCAGACCGGCCTTCGCCTGCTCCAGCAGCGGCTCCATCACCGGTGAGAAACGGGCGATGGCCCCGGCGCGCAGATAGTCGCCGTAGGAGAAACCACCGCACAGCACCACGGCGTCGACCTGCTTGAGGTCCTTGTCCTTGTGCCAGAGGGCGACCGGCTCGGCGCCGGCGACGCGGATCGCGCGCTGGGTGTCACGGTCGTCCAGGCTGCCGGGAAAAGTGACGACGCCAATACGAGCGGTCACTTCGCGGCCTCCGCGACTTCCTCGACCCGGATCGTGAAGTCCTCGATCACGGCGTTCGCGAGGAAGGACTCCGCAAGATCATGAATGCGGGCGAGGGCGGCCTCGTCGACCGGCCCGTCAACTTCCAGTTCGAAACGCTTTCCCTGGCGGACGTCCGAGATCCCGTCGAAACCCAGCCGCGGCAGTGCGCGCTGCACCGCCTGGCCCTGGGGGTCGAGGATCTCCGGCTTGAGCATGACGTCGACTACGACGCGTGCCACTGGCACTCCCGGTGTGTGGTGCTGAGCAGGTTCCTTCAGACTACCCGCACAAAATTTCTACGCGCGTTGACTTGTAGGAAACTACGTGACCGTCATCACGATCCGGCATCGACGGACCCACACGCGAAATTTTCGGGAAAGATTCCGGATCGACACCCGAAACCTATTGCCTTCGGACACGCGGAAGGATTTAGTCGGGCTTCACAATGTATTGCCGGGCACTGTACAAATAAATTGGCATAGTGCCGCATGAAGGGACCGATATTCGTGGCGCAGAAGGTCGTGGTCACTCTCTCTGACGACATCGACGGTTCGGAAGCGGCGGAAACGATCGCCTTCGGACTGGACGGCAAGTCGTACGAGATCGACCTGAGCGAAGGCAACGCCGGAGAGCTGCGGAAGGCGCTCGCGCCCTACGTGGAGGCCGGCCGCAAGCGGTCCCGCTCGGGCAAGGCGTACCGGCAGACGGAGGTCGCCCCCGACCCGTCGGCCGTGCGCGCCTGGGCGCAGGCCAACAAGATGGACGTCCCCGCGCGCGGGCGCATCCCCAAGAAGGTCTACGAGGCGTTCACCGCCGCGCAGTGACGGTCCGTCGAGCCCGGACCGATGCCCGGTCACCCGCCCCTCGCGGCAGCCGACTTGCGCACCACCCCGGCTGATCAGCTAGAGTCTGGAGCACGCCGAGGGGCGAGGCCGAAAGGCCCGGCTCACGGAAACATGCGGGTGTAGTTCAGTAGTAGAACATCCCCCTTCCAGGGGGAAGGCGCAGTGTGCGATTCCTGTCACCCGCTCTGCATCGCCGTACCAACCACTGTTGTGGATCAGGTAGGCTGGTGCCCGCACCGATCAGTGCAAGCTGATCGGGAGCATATGCGGACGTAGCTCAGTTGGTAGAGCGCAACCTTGCCAAGGTTGAGGTCGCGAGTTCGAGCCTCGTCGTCCGCTCGGAAATGAAGGCCTCGGTCCATCAGGACCGGGGCCTTCGTCGTGTTCCGCCCGCTCCTTCCGGCCTTCTGACATTTGTCATGCCGAGTGATGACAGCGCGCACTGCTTCCGGGCCCGCGCGGCCGGGACGCTTGAATCATGGAAACCAACGGACACGAACACGTGATTGAGGTCACTGACCTGCGACGTGTGTACGGGGGCGGGTTCGAGGCGGTACGCGGAATCAGCTTTTCCGTCCGACGCGGCGAGATCTTCGCGCTGCTCGGCACCAACGGCGCGGGCAAGACGTCGACCGTCGAACTCCTGGAGGGACTCGCGCGGCCGGCCGGCGGGCGGGTGCGGGTCCTCGGCCACGACCCGTACACGGACCGGGCCGCCGTACGGCCCCGCACCGGCGTGATGCTGCAGGAAGGCGGCTTCCCCTCCGAGCTCACCGTCGCCGAGACCGCTCGGATGTGGGCGGGATGCGTGAGCGGGGCACGGCCGCCCGCGGAGGTACTGGCGCTGGTCGGCCTGGAGTCCAGGACCGGCACCCGGGTCAAGCAGCTGTCCGGCGGCCAGCGGCGCCGCCTCGACCTGGCGCTCGCCCTGCTCGGCGATCCCGAGGTGCTCTTCCTCGACGAGCCCTCCACCGGGCTGGACGCCGAAGGCCGCCGCGCCACCTGGGAGCTGGTGAGCGCGCTGCGCGACGGCGGGACGACGGTGCTGCTGACCACGCACTACCTGGAGGAGGCCGAGAACCTCGCCGACCGGCTCGCGATCATGCACGAGGGCCGTATCGCCACCACCGGCACCCCGGCCGAGGTGACCGCCGCGGAGCCGTCGCGGATCTCCTTCGAGCTGCCCGACGGCTACTTCGTCGGCGATCTGCCGCCGCTCGGCGAACTCGGCGTGACCGGGCACGAGGCCGACGGCCGGACCGTCCGGCTCCGCACCCGTGAACTGCAGCGCACGGCCACCGCACTGCTGGTGTGGGCCGAGCGGGCCCGGGTCGAGCTGCACCGCCTGGACGTGCGCTCGGCCTCCCTGGAAGAGGCGTTCCTCCACATCGCCGAGAACGTCTCCGCCGAGCAGGCCACGGGAACGACGACGAAGGAGTACGCGGCATGAGCGCCACGCACACGACACCCCGCCCGGCGGTGGCGGCGACGACCCCGCTCAGCCGCATGACCGCGCTCGCCCGCGCCGAGCTGACCCTGCTCGGGCGGACCCGGGGCGCGCTCGTCGCCGCCCTGTTCGTGCCGCTGGTGATGCCGGTCAGCGTGCGGTCGGCCGCGGAGGAGATGGACCTCGCCGGGGCCGGGCTGGACACGGGCACCCTGGTGCTGCCCGCCGCGATCGGATTCTCCCTGCTGTTCGCCGTCTACTCGGTGCTCGTCGGCGTGTTCGTCGTCCGGCGTGAGGAACTCGTCCTGAAGCGGCTGCGCACCGGGGAGCTGCGGGACGTCGAGATCCTGGCCGGCTCCGCGCTGCCGGCCGCCCTCACCGGGCTGGCGCAGTGCCTGCTGCTGACGGCGGGCTGCGTCGCGCTGCTGGACCTGTCCGCGCCGTCGGCGCCCCACCTGGTCGTGCTCGGCCTGCTGTTGGGGCTCGTGATGTGCGCCGCCCTCGCCGCGGCCACCGCGAGTTTCACCCGGACCGGCGAGAGCGCCCAGGCCACGCCCATGCCGCTGCTGCTCGTCTCGATGATGGGCTCCGGCATGTTCGTACCGCTGGAGCTGCTGCCGGACAAGGTGGCCTCCGTGTGCGAGCTGCTGCCGCTGACGCCCGTCGTCACGCTGGTGCGCGGCGGCTGGACCGGGGACCTCTCCGCGTACGAGGCACTGGGCGCTCTCGCGACCGCCGTGGCCTGGATCCTCATCGCGGTGTTTGCTGTACGGCGGTGGTTCCGCTGGGAACCGCGGCGCTGACCGAAGACCGCGGTGCTGACCGAAGACCGCGGTGCTGACCGAAGACCGTGGTGCTGACCGAAGACCGTGGTGCTGACCGAGGGGGAGTGACGGGGCGATGCGCATGCCGGGCAGGTGGTGGCGGCACAAGAGCACACCGGAGAAGGTCGAGACGTACACCCGGTCGTCGTTCCACCTCTTCGCGGTGATGGAGTTCTTCTCCGTCGGGCTCACGTCCGTGGCTCCACTCGGCGCGCGGCTGGGCGGTGCCGCCATGCTGGTGGTGGCCGTGCACGCCGCCCTCTGCTTCGTGACCGTGTCCCGGGCGATCGACTGGACGCGCGGCCGCAGGCCCCAGCCCACGGGACTGATGTGGACACTGGGCGCCGTCACCGCCGTGATCGCCGCCGTAGCACTCGGCCTCGCCGAGCGCGGCCCCGACCGCGAGGGCGTCGCCACCGCCGCCAGTGGCGTCTTCGGAGTGATCCTGATCTTCGGCCCCGGCATCATCGCCCTCGGCGTCCGCGACCGCCGGCGCGCGTTCGGCATCTCGGGCGGTTTCGCGGCCGGCGCCTGGGTCATGGCGTTCGCGCTCGGCGCCTCCGCTCTCACGGCGCTCCTGACGGCACTGATCGTGCTGGTCGGCGGCACGTTCATCGCCTTCACGGCCGTTTTCTCGGTGTGGCTGCTGAACGCCGTCTACGAACTCGACGAGGCCCGCGAGACCCGGGCCCGGCTCGCCGTCGCCGAGGAGCGGCTGAGGTTCGGGCGGGATCTGCACGACGTCATGGGGCGCAACCTCGCCGTGATCGCCCTCAAGAGCGAACTGGCCGTCCAGCTCGCCCAGCGGGGACGGCCCGAGGCCGTGCCGCAGATGGTCGAGGTGCAGCGGCTCGCACAGGAGTCGCAGCGGGAGGTGCGGGAGGTCGTGCGCGGCTACCGGGAGGCCGACCTCGGCTCGGAACTCGCCGGGGCGCAAGGGGTGCTGGCGGCGGCCGGCATCGACTGCACGATCGGCGGGGTGCCGGCGGCCGGCCTGCCGCCCGCGGTGCAGTCCGCCCTGGGATGGGTGGTGCGGGAGGCCGCGACCAACGTGCTGCGGCACGGGGACGCGCAACGGTGTGACGTACGACTACGGGTGCTGGAGGGGCGGGTGGTGTTGTCCGTGGAGAACGACGGGGTGAGCGAAGCGCGGGTGGAGTCCGGGTCCGGACCGGCCGGCTCGGGGCTCGCCGGGCTGCGGGAACGGCTGGCGGAGATCGACGGGACGCTGGAGGCAGGACCCGTGGGACGCGGGCTGTTCCGGCTGACGGCGAAGATTCCGCTGCCGTCGCCGTCCACAGCTTCCGGCGCCGCTCCGGCCGCCGCGGCGCGTTCCGTGAGCGAGGTCACCTCATGACGGCCGTGGGGCCCGTCCGGTTGCTGCTCGCCGACGACGAGCACCTCATCCGCGGGGCGCTCGCCGCGCTGCTGTCCCTGGAGGACGACCTCGTCGTGGTCGCCGAGGCGGCCACCGGGCCCGAGGCGATGGCGATGGCCCGGGCGCACAGGCCCGATGTCGCCGTACTGGATCTCCAGATGCCCGGGGCCGACGGTGTGAAGGTCGCCACATCCCTGCGGTCCGAACTGCCCGGCTGCAAGGTGCTCATCGTCACCAGCCATGGGCGGCCCGGACATCTGAAGCGGGCGCTGCAGGCCGGGGTGCGCGGCTTCGTGCCGAAAACCGTGAGCGCGCAGCGGCTCGCGGAGCTCATCCGGACCGTGCACGCCGGGAACCGTTACGTCGACCCGGAGTTGGCCGCCGACGCGATCGCCGCCGGGGACTCGCCGCTGACCGCTCGGGAGGCGGAGGTCCTGGAACTCGCCGGCGACGGGGCGCCCGTCGCGGAGATCGCCGAGCGGGCCGCGCTGTCGCAGGGCACCGTGCGGAACTATCTGTCGTCGGCCGCCTCGAAGCTCGGGGCGGAGAACCGGCATGCGGCGGTACGGCTCGCGCGGGAGCGAGGTTGGGTATAGTGGTTCTCGCGCCACGGCGCATGCGAACGTAGCTCAGTTGGTAGAGCGCAACCTTGCCAAGGTTGAGGTCGCGAGTTCGAACCTCGTCGTTCGCTCCATCGAGAAGCCCCCCGGTTCCGGCCGGGGGGCTTCTTCGTGTCCTTGGCGACGCGTTCTACGACCAGCTCGTGCCGGTCAGGCGCTCGTACGCCTCCACGTACTTGGCGCGGGTGGCGTCGACGACCTGCTGGGGCAGGGCGGGCGGCGGCTGCTCGCTCTTGCGGTCCCAGCCGGACTCCGCCGAGGTCAGCCAGTCGCGGACGAACTGCTTGTCGTACGACGGCTGCGCGCGGCCCGGCTGCCACTGGTCGGCCGGCCAGAAGCGGGAGGAGTCCGCAGTGAGGACCTCGTCCGCGAGGACCAGGTCGTCGCCCTCGAAGCCGAACTCGAACTTGGTGTCGGCGAGGATGATGCCGCGCTCACGGGCGATGTCCCGGCCCCGGGAGTAGACGGCGAGGGTCGCCTGGCGCAGCCGGGCCGCGGTGTCCGCGCCGACCTGGCGGGCGACCTCCTCGTAGGAGACGTTCTCGTCGTGCTCGCCGACCTCGGCCTTGGTGGCCGGGGTGAAGATCGGGGCGGGCAGTTCACTGCCGTCGGTCAGGCCTTCCGGCAGGGCGAGGCCGCAGACGGTG